>WQYB01000019.1 GCA_009781475.1 Treponema sp. | reverse complement strand
TTTTCAATCCAGTCATTATAAAAACCAACTATATCGCTGTTTGAACGGTAATTAACAATCAAAGGTATTTGAACACAACCTGTTTCAAAACGGCTTGGAAACTCAAGTATATTCCTGATTGTAGCCCCTCTAAAACGATACAACCCTTGATCATCATCACCAACGACACAGATATTCCCTGATTTATTACCTAATAAAAATACTATTCTTTCCTGTATATAGTTTGTATCTTGGTACTCATCAATCATTAAATACTTTATCTTACTCTGTAATTTTTCCAGTACAGCAGGGTTATTCAATATTAAATTATACGCTTCTGTTTGCAACTTCGAAAAATCCATCAAATTACCTTCATCAAGAATGGAATTATAAGTTTCCATTATTTCACCTAATGCCTTGATTTCTGGTCTGCTGTCTTTTTTCAAATCATTAGGGTCTACTAATTCCTCCGACAAATTATTCACATATTGGCAAATCTTTGCTGCTTTATCCCATATCCCCATTTTTTCTTCTATAACCAAATGGAAATTATCAATATTTTCAAATAGTTTTATCTTCCGCATTATCGTATACTTCTGGTCAAAATCATCTAGTGTACGATAATTTTTCTTAATCGTAGAGTATTCAAGGTTCTCTTTTATAAATCGTAAGCATATTGAGTGAAAAGTACCTATATACATTTCTTTCAGATTAAGCAGAATATTCTTTTTTAACAAAGTATTACTAATTCTGGTAACAAGTTCTTTAGCGGCTTTCTCTGTAAAAGTCGCCATTAAAATTTCTTCTGGTTTTACGTCTTTTTCCTGTATAAGAAGTAACGCCCTCTGCACAAGAGTAAAAGTTTTGCCAGTACCCGGACCTGCGGTAATAAGAACTGGACCTTCGGTAGTGGAAATTGCCATCTTCTGATTTTCATTAGCTTTTCCATAATCAAAAGTTTCTGATAAAAATATTTTGAGTGGGAGTACTGGTTTAATGGGTATAAACGGTTTTTCTTTCTTTATTTGTGTTTCTGGCTCTTTTACATCTTCTTTTTTCTTTAATTCCGGCATTTCATGTTCACTGGTATTTTCATTTTTAATCAAATCATACTGCTTGTCTAAAACAGGCATATATTTTTCTGGAAATGTTTTATCCTCTACAAGTTCAAGTATAAGTTTTTTTGCATCACTAAATTCTTTTAATCTTCTAAGGTAGTCTAATTTTATAAGCCTATAAATATAATTTTTATTTTCTTTATCAGTTTTTTCTATATATTCAAAAACAATTTCTGCAATCTGTCTAAAATGTTTCTTTTTATCATCTGCTCTAGAAACTTCACCCTGCGGGTTCGTTGATAGTTCCCAAATAGCACAATTAAAATAATAAATTATATCATCAGGTTTTCTTTCAAGTGTTTCGCATTGTCTAGCCAGATAATAATAATCAGGCATATCAGGCTCTTTCTTATAAAAATTATACTTTTCAAAAATCTCTTTTAACTTGTCTATTTCCTTTTTCTTAAAATACTTATCAATAAATACAAACTTACATTTCGGACATTTTGGTATATTTGTCGGTATTATGGCAGCTCCAAAAGGCTTAAAATCTAGGTTATGCCCAAAGATAGTATGTGAAATTTCCGACATATATTCGAATTTCTCTTTACAGAGCGGACATTTCACTTCTTCTGGAAACACCATCGACATTTATATGATCCCCTGTTAGTATTCTTAATTAAACCCTTTTTCATGTAATTTTCATTATACCCTAATATCACCCATATAAAAAGCGAAAATTACAAAAAAATCCCTGTGTTAAGTACAATTGGTTATTAAATGTCTTGTATGTTCTAGTAGAATTATATAATTTATTAATAAACGGAGACCACCTATGAACCAAACCAATAACTTCATGCCATTTCTAACATTTCACGGGAATGCAGAAGAAGCGATGAAATTTTACGCTGCAACTCTGCCCGGCGCAAAGATCGAATCAATCGTCTATTTTGGAGATGGAGATCGCGGCGATGTTGGAAAAGTGATGAATGGCAAGCTGTCATTTATGGGACAGACAATTATGTTCATGGATATGAATGCCGAATATGAATGTCCGTCTTTTAGCTGGACTACATCATTTTATTTAAATTGTAAAGATGAATCGGAGTTTGATATTATTTTTGACGGCTTGGCAAAAGACGGTGTTGTTATGATGAAGGAAGAGCCTTTTTTGCAGTTTAGGAAAGTAGCCTGGGTTACAGATAAATTTGGCGTAACTTGGCAGCCTGTTTTGGAATAACTTCCCCAATCCTACTTCAACCCCTGTTTATACAACAAAATCTTAATCCCGTCATTAATTCGCTTTTTATTGCTAACCAAAAATATAACAGGTAAAAACTTCCCGATAGGTTTTATGCCACTGGTTATTTCCATAATCATTTCCTCAATTTTAATATTATATTTTTTTCTTTTGCAAGCGTTTCAAATAATTTTACCGCAATCGATGATTTTTCTTTTATAGTTAAATTGTCTGATTTTGTTTCCTTTTTTATTTGATTTAATACATATTTTACATCACTCAATTCCAATAAATTAACGGTTATACAGTAAAAGCTTTTGCGTCTGCCGTCATTATAGTTTGCCAGTAAATCTTCCAGGATTTTTATTTTTTCGTTGAGTTCTTTTTTATAAGCGCTAATACCAATAGTTTTTGCTTTTTCAAAATCTTTCATCATATTTTGGTGTGTTATAAATGAATCTTTATCCCATTTATCGTATTTCTTGCATGGGAATTCATCGCAAAGATAACAATATTCCAACCCCTTACGTTGAATGCAAGGTAAAATCGAACAAGAACAATGTTTTTCGCTGAAACCTTCACCGCCGCAGCCGGGACATCTTGAATCGCCGTCGGTATAATAACGAGGGCATAATCCGCAGTTTAATCCGCAAGCCGAAAATAATGGATATTTTCTTTTATATTCCATCACTTACACAATCTCTTGCCAAGTAAAAACGCTTTTTGACAGTCTTTTGGAAAAATCTTCTTTCGCCTTTTAACCCTGTTTTCTCCCTTAATAATAGTCATCGCGTATTTACTGTAATCGTCAAATTGATACGTTGATGTTGATAATAAATATTCTGAATTGCCAAATACATGTTTCATTCTTCTTTTAAAATAACGAAACAGTTTGTTGTAGCCGATTAAGGGTAGGGCAAAAAACGGTACATTCATTGTGTAGATAAATGCTGTTTTTATATTTTTTCCGAAGGTGGATGGTTTTAATTCGTATGAAGAATAAGGAAAAAATAGGCGTTCCAAAAATGACCTCATTCTCTCCTGTTACACAATTGAAATATACAGGAGAACCCAATAAAAGAGCGTCACATTCGCAGATTTTTTGCAGGATTGGTTCCAGTTCGTCTTTCATGGCGCATTTGCTGATAGTAACACCTTTTAATTTACAGGCAAAACAGCTTGTGCAGCCTTTAAAGTTTATATCGTAAAGATTTATCAATTCCGTTTGGGCTCCCATTTCTTTCGCGCCTTCAAGAGCTTTTTCCAAAAGGATATGCGTATTCCATTTTTTTCTGGGACTTCCGTTTACAGCTATGACTTTCATGTTTTGCTCCTGTTTTTTAACAATAAAATAATTACTTTTATTAATCAAGCCATTTTTATATTACTTGTAATATTTATCTATAACAGGCTAAAATTAAATACAAAGAAATAATTAATTAAGGAGCATTAACAAATGGCAAATATCAAAATTGAGTTTTTTTCCAATTCTTTGGTTCGCACTGTAGCGTTTGAAATGTATATACCAAATGATTTTCGAACTGATATACCAAGAGAACATAACCCATATTATGACAGGAATTTAAAAACAGTATTTGTATTACATGGTTATACAGGTTGGGGGAAAGGCTGGACTACTATGTATGAACTTGCCGAAAAATTTAATTTTGCTTTGGTATTTCCTTCCGCGGAAAACAGCTTTTACCTTGACATGGAAGCTACATCGGGAAAATACGGAACATTTGTTGGGTCAGAGTTAATTGAATACATAAGAAAAACTTTTGGGCTTTGCAAAACTAATGAAGATACATATATAAGCGGGCTTTCGATGGGTGGTTTTGGCGCTATTCGTACAGGGCTTGCCTACCCTGATACCTTCGGCAAGATTGTCGCATTATCTTCGGCGTTGATTGTACATGATATTGCTGATATGAAACCTGGTGATAGTGACAGGAACGGTTTAGGAAATTATCATTACTACCGTAATTTTTTCGGCGATCTTGATAAAGTAATAAAAAGCGATAATAACCCTGAAACTCTTGTAGAAAAATTGCTTCAGCAAAAGATAAGTATTCCAAAAATATATATGGCTTGCGGAATCGATGATTTTTTATTGGAAACTAACAGGCGTTTTCATAAATTTTTAATCGAACGTAATGTAAATGTCGAATATATCGAAAGTAACGGCGGTCATGACATGGATTATTGGAATGAATATTTTACAAAAGGTTTTGAATGGCTGGCGTTAGATAATTGAACAAAGCTGAATACATTAAACAATTAAAAGGACTCATCAAAAAATATCATCCAGATTTACATAATGACAGTTTCTGTGAATCAGTTTATAACGAAATTACTGTAAAGTTGGTCAACAAATTAAATGAATTAAAAACCAATGATAATAACCAGATTAATGTTAAAGAGCAGGATTATGAATATTATAAAACCGGTGTAAAATATTATAAAAACATTCATCCAAATTATTTTTACAAAAGAAATCCGGACACCACATTCGAAACAAAACCTTATGATGAATTAATTTCCATTTTAAATAACATATATTTATCGTTTAATTTATCAGAGCACTATTTTAATTTAGTTGTCAGCGAGTATCCGCAGTCACCGTATGCACAAGACGCAAAAGAGAAAATCATTTTATTAAAAAAGTTATACAAAAGTTATGAGAATATAGCACTGGAAGAAAATAAAATTGTTAATAGTTCTGGTTTCATGAATGAAATGGAATTAAAAATTATATAATAACAATAATTCCTTCTAAAAGAAGACGTTCGCTGAATTTATCATGAATGTTTTTATAAACGTACCTTTTACCGGCAATGAGACTTGAACTCATACACACTCGCGTGCGGTAGATTTTGAGTCTACTGCGTCTGCCATTCCGCCATGCCGGCTGTTTTTTTATATTACCATAAAATTTATACTTGAGGCAAGTTATAAATTATAGTAAACTAAGATATGAAGTCAATTACGAAAGAACTATGGGTAAATACAAAAAAAATCCGTGAATTTATCAATATTACAGGTGAAGTTGAATCCCTGTTAAGGGAGTCCGGCATTCAGGAAGGACTTTGTCTTGTTAACGCCATGCACATTACCGCAAGCGTTTTTATAAATGATGATGAGTCGGGGCTGCATCACGATTTTGATGTTTGGCTTGAAAAACTTGCCCCTCATGAACCTGTCTCCTTTTACAGACACAACACAGGAGAAATAAACGCCGACGCTCACCTTAAACGGCAAATTATGGGTAGGGAAGTTGTTGTTGCTGTTACAGGCGGTAAACTTCACTTTGGACCGTGGGAGCAAATTTTTTACGGCGAGTTTGATGGTCAGAGAAAAAAACGGCTGCTTGTAAAGATTATCGGCGAATAGTAAAATATGTGTGCGTATGATGGAGAAAAAATGAAATTATTTAATTCCTTAAAATTCAGATTAGTTGCCTTTTTTGTTATTTTAATTGTTGCTCTTACTGCTGTACTGTTATTATTGGGTGTGCGCGAATTATCAAAGACAGTAGTTGATGTTTATGCTATGCAGGGAATAACGCTGGTAGAAAAAGTGGCAGCTAATATAGACGGTGACTCTTTTGAAGCCTTGGTTAAATCACTGGATGAAGATGATCCTTTTTATGAAGAAACCAGGCTTTTTATGCTCGGATTAAAAGAGTTTTCCAACTGTCTTTATTTGTATACCATTGCACCCAAAGACGGGGATATTTGGCTGTATATTATTGATGGCTCTGCTCCTCCCGATGACGAAGAACATTTTTCCGCTCTTGGAGACGAAGAAGATGTTAGCGGTCATGATGATGCGTTAAAAAAAGCATGGATTAGCGGTAACACTGAAGTTTCAGGTCTTGTGGATCAGGGTGAATGGGGTATGCTGATTTCCATATATACGCCGATCAAAAATTCTGCAGGGACAATAGTAGGGCTTGTATCCTGTGATTTTGACGGAGAGGAACTTCATCATGCAATTTTAGAAATCGAAATGCAGCAGATATTCACCGGTTTAATTGCAATTGCCGTTGGAATTGTTCTGTTAATGTTCATTATAAGAATGATTTTTAAACCGATAAAAGAAATCAATTTTATATTAAAAGAGATTTCTCAAGGGGATGGCGATTTAACAAAGCGGATAACGAATGTAAAACAAAACGAGATAGGAGAGCTTGCCAAATCATTTAATTTAACTTTGAATAAAATAAGTAATTTAATTATCAGCATTAAAAGAGGAACCGGAATATTAGCCGATACTGGTACAGAATTGGCGACAAACATGGATGAAACCGCAGCGGCGATAAATGAAATAACCGCAAATATCCGCAGTATTCAAAATCGAATGATGAACCAGAGCGCCAGCGTAAGCGAAACTCACGCAACTATGGAACAGGTCGTTGGCAATATTAACAAGCTCAATGAACAGGTAGGAGACCAGTGGCATTATGTTTCTCAGGCTTCATCGGCGATTGAACAAATGGTTGCAAATACACGCTCTGTTACAGATACGCTTGTAAAAAATGCCGGCAATGTAATCGATCTTAAAGAAGCCTCAGAAGCAGGTCATACAGGGTTACAGGAAGTAGCCGCTGATATAAAAGAAATTGCCCGTGAATCAGAAGGGCTTTTGGCGATTAATACTGTTATGGAAAATATCGCAAGTCAGACAAATCTTCTTTCGATGAATGCCGCGATAGAAGCGGCTCATGCAGGTGAATCAGGGAAAGGGTTTGCCGTAGTTGCCGGTGAAATCAGAAAACTTGCAGAAAGTTCAAGTGATCAATCCAAAACAATCAGCATAGTTTTGAAAAAGATAAAAAGTTCTATCGACAAGATAACCCGTTCAACTGTAAATGTTATGGACAGATTTGAAACTATTGATACAAATGTAAAAAAAGTTACGGAACAGGAAGAAGTTATCCGTAACGCAATGGAAGAGCAGGAAGCGGGAAGCAAGCAGGTTCTTGATGGTATCGGTAATGTAACTGAAATAACCCGGAAGGTACAAAGCGGTTCTTCAGAAATGCTTAACGGCAGCAAAGAAGTAATAAAAGAAAGCACAAATCTTGAAAGACTAACTCAGGAAATTACTGGCGGAATGAACGAAATGACCGCAGGAGCGGATCAAATTACTGTTGCTGTAAGCCGGGTCAGTGATATTAGCATTAAAAACCGGGAAAATATCGACCAATTGGTTAAAGAAGTTTTACGGTTTAAGGTTGAATAATCTGTTTGCCGGTATAAAATCATGCCTTGACATCAAACTGTCAATTAGTACAATATAAGAAATAGAAATCTATTTCCAAAGGAGTCCTTTGTGAGTCATTCAACAGATAAAATTAGAAATGTCGCCATTGCCGGTCACGGTCAAACCGGAAAATCTACCCTTTTTGAACATTTATTGTTTGCAGGAGGTGTAATTCAAAGAGCGGAAACCCTGGATTCGGGGAAGACAACCAGCGATTACAGTCCTGAAGAAATAGAGAGAAAAATATCGATACATGCCGCTATGGGTCATGTCGAAAGAAATGGAACAAAAATCAACTTTTTTGATACACCCGGTTCGTCCGACTTTAACGGCGCTGTAATACTCAGTTTCCGTGCGGCAGAATTTGCTTTATTGATGGTTGATGGAAAATCCGGTGTTCAAATCGAAACTGTAAAACTTTGGCGTAATCTGGACAACTGCGGAAAACCAAGAGGGGTTTTCATTACCAAACTTGATAACGATCAAGCCGACTTTAATAAAACACTTGCTGACATTAAAGAAAAGTTAAAAGTTGACTGCGTACCTATTACTATTCCTATGGGAGGCGGCGGCAGTTTTAAAGGTGTTATCGATGTACTGCATGAAAAAGCCTACATACAGCAAGGCGATGCAGTGGAAAAAGAAGAAGCTATCCCTGCAGATTTTAAAGATGCAGTTGCGGCAGCCCGTGAAAAATTAGTTGAGGCGGCAGCCGAAGGCGATGACAGCTTGATGGAAAAATACATCGAAAACGGCTCCCTTTCCATCGATGAAATGAAAATAGGTCTTGTAAAAGCATTGGCAGAAAATAAATATGTACCTGCATTTGCAGGCTCTCCGATAAAAAACGCGGGTATTGTTCCTTTAATGGATTTTATTGTTGACGCCGCTCCTAATCCCCGTACGGCAAAAGACGCGACAATTGACGGTGAAGGCAAAGAAACTCCTGTAGCTATCGATCCTGACAAACCATTGTCCGCTCTTGTTATCAGAACCAATTATGATCAGTTCTCCGGTAAACTTTCGTGGTTAAAAATTATTACAGGCAAACTTTCGGCGGATTCGGAAACAATCAATGTTTCGGAAAATAAAAAAGAGCGTATTAGTAAACTTTATACCTGTCAGGGTAAAAAACTTGAAGAAGTCAGGGAATTGTTTGCAGGTGATGTTGGCATTATTACCAAAGCAACCACGCTTAAAACCAACGATACTTTGGCTGCTTCTGACGGTCAGTGTTTTGCTCCATTGGCATTACCTGAACCTGTACACTCTGTAGCGGTAAATGCTCTTGCGAAAAAAGACGAAGACAAACTGGGAGAGTTCCTTGTACGTGCCACTGAAGAAGACAAAACATTCCGTTTTAATTATAATGCCGAAACCAAAGAAGCTGTTATTTCCGGAATGGGTGAGCTTCAGTTAAATATTATTTTAGATAAAATTAAAGCCAACCAAAAGATCGAAGTTGAAACCCGAGTCCCGCGTATTGCGTATCGGGAAACAATTACAAAAAAAGCAGGCGCTGAATATACTCACAAAAAACAGTCAGGAGGGCATGGTCAGTACGGCAAGGTTATGCTCGAAGTCTCTCCTCTTGTACGGGGTGAAGGTTATCAGTTTGTTAACGCGATTTTCGGCGGAGCTATTCCAAAGAACTATATACCCGGTGTAGAAAAAGGTGTTGTCGAAGGAATGCTGCACGGTTCAATGGCAAGTTATCCTGTTGTTGATGTTGAAGTAAAAGTTGTTGACGGCAAGTACCATCCGGTTGATTCAAACGAATTATCATTTAGAATTGCATCCCGCGGAGCATTCCGTGAAGCGATGAAGCAAGCTGCTCCTACACTTTTAGAACCGGTTATGAACCTTACTGTATTTGTCGAAGAAAAATATCTTGGCGATGTTATGAGCGACCTTTCAGGAAAGAGAGGTAAAATTTTAGGTCAGGATTCTACTGGCGGTATTGCCGAAATAAGAGCCGAAGTTCCTCATGTTGAGCTTCTTCGTTATTCGATAGACCTGCGTTCGATTACATCGGGAACAGGATCATTTAGTGTAGCGTTCAGTCATTACGCTCCGATATCAGGACGTATAGCCGATGATGTAATCAAAGCACGCGCCGAGTTTAAAGTACAGGAAGCGGATGAGTGACAAATAAAAATCAAAGAGTTTTCTTTGTTTTTATATTTTTATTTTTTAGTTTCAATTATGCGCAGGCTAACGATCAAATACCCGTACCTTCGACAGTACTTATAGAAGATGATCTGGAAGCGCAATACAGAATAATGCTGGCTTTTTATTTTGCGTATCCTGATAAAATAAGCGATGTTGAATTTCTTAACGATGACTGGACGATGGTAATTAACGGCAGCCGTTTTTATTATGCGCAAGGCAGGTTTTTGCCTGAGCATTTACGTGATCAATGGCAGGATTATCTTCCTTATGATTTTTATGTTTATCCTTTTGCCGGAACAGAAGCGCAAAGGCGTATATTTTTAAACAATCCTGTTTACTCTGTAGGTTCGTCTTATTTGTTTGACACTATATATAATTCACAAACAGAAGATAATAGCTGGGAATGGCAGGAAAAGTATTCTTTTTTCGGCGTAAAAATGCTGGTTCACTCTGATATAATTTCCAAATTGGATCATATATCTGCACGTATAGGTGTTGCCGCTCTTTCTGATAATTCAATTAATGAATGGATAGAAGAACTTGTAACCGGCTCTCCGACTTATGGATGGACATGGCGTGTAATAGCAGGTACAAGCCGGCGAAGCAATCATTCTTACGGAATTGCCGTTGATCTTTTACCAAGGGATTTAAGAGGCCGCCTTACTTATTGGAGATGGAATGACAGTAACCCCAGGAGAAATATAGCGATAAATCGTCAAACTTATTATATGCCGCCGCAAGCAGTTATAGATATTTTTGAAGAATACGGTTTTATCTGGGGCGGTAATTGGGCGTTGATTGATACAATGCATTTTGAATACAGACCGGAAATATTAATATTAAATGGGTATGATGTTAAATAAAAATTAGTCCGCAGATTAACGCTGAATTAAATTTTATTAATTTTAATCCGTGAAAATCCGCGGACACTCTTTATTTATCTCTTGTCTACACTTGTGTACTGCAGCTGAGGCTGTACGCACTTGTAAGCAGGGCGGATAATTCTGCCGCCTGCGATTATTTCTTCAAGGCGATGAGCGCACCAGCCTGCGATACGGCTTGCAGCGAAAATCGGTGTGTTCAAATCTTCCGGGATACCAAGCATTTTGTAAACAAAACCTGAGTAGAAATCTACGTTTGTACAAATATCTTTGTCCGAACCTTTTACTTTTTTGAAGACTACAGGGACAAGCTGTTCAATCAGGCAGTGAAGATTAAATTCTTTGATCATGCCTTTTTCTTCTGCAAGTGCTTTTGCTTTGTCACGTAAAAGGCTTGCTCTTGGGTCAGTGATTGTGTAAACGGCGTGACCTTGACCGTATATAAGTTTTGTTCCGTCGTAAGCCTGACCTTTTAAAATCTTTTCAAGATATGCGGAAACTTCTTCTTCGCTTTCCCAGTTTTTAACATTTTTCTTGATGTCGTCCATCATTTCGATAACTTTGGAGTTTGCTCCGCCGTGTTTATAACCTTTAAGAGAACCGATACCCGCTGCGATTGCAGAGAAAGTATCTGTGTCAGATGATGTAACAACGTGTACAGTAAATGTTGAATTGTTACCGCCGCCGTGTTCAGCGTGCAGAACCAAAGCGAGATCTAAAAGCTGCGCTTCATATTGCGTGTATTTTTTATCGGGTCTGATTAACGAAAGTAATGTTTCAGCCGCGGACAATGAAGGATCAACCTGGTGAATGATCAAACTTTCTCTGTCAAAATTATGTTTTTTTGACATATAGGAATACGCTGCGATGCTTGGAAAACGTGCGATAAGTTCGATACACTGGCGAAGTACGTTTTCCGGTGTCTGACCTTCGGGGTCTTCATCGTACGGATATAATGCCAGAACTGAGGATGCTAATTTATTCATAATATCACGGGAAGGCGCTCTTAAAATAACATCTTCGATAAAGTTTTTGGGAAGCGCGCGATTTTCGCCGATTAATTTGTTAAAGTCTTCTAACTGTTTTTTGTTAGGCTGTTTTCCAAAGAGAAGAAGATAAATTGTTTCTTCAAAACAAAATTGATTTTTGCTTGATGCTTCTGCAGCGATTTCTTCAACATCAATTCCTCTGTAAAAAAGTTTGCCGGGAACCGCAGTTTTTTTGCCGTCTTTTACATCGTAGCCGTGTACATCACCTACACGTGTAAGACCGACAAGTACGCCAGTACCATCATCATTGCGCAAACCCCTTTTTACGCTGAACTTTGTGAATAATTCCGAATCGATATAATCGTTGCCGGATATCTCTTTTAAATGTTCCTTTAAATCCATAATTAACCTCTCCTTTAATTGTTGTCTTCTTCACGTATCTGCACACGGCGAATTTTACCGCTGATTGTTTTTGGAAGCTCGCTGACAAATTCCACAATTCGCGGATATTTGTACGGGGCTGTAGTTTTCTTTACATGCTCCTGTAATTCCAGTTTTAATTCCTCTGATGCTGTATATCCTTTCGCCAATACGACAGTTGCTTTAACTACAGTGCCTCGATCTGGATCGGGAACGCCTGTGATGGCGCATTCAAGTACAGCCTGATGTTCCATAAGTGCGCTTTCTACTTCAAACGGTCCGATTCTGTAGCCCGAACTTTTAATAACATCATCATTTCGCCCTACAAACCAATAATAACCGTCTTCGTCTTTCCATGCAACATCACCTGTATAGTATATATCATTTTTCCATACACTGTCTGTCAGGGTTTTATCACGGTAATAGCCGCCGAACATTCCATAAGGTTTTTGCTTATCTGTTCTGACAACGATTTGACCTTCTTCACCCATATTGCAGGATGAACCGTCTTCACGCAAAAGATCGATATCATAACCCGGCGCAGGTTTACCCATCGACCCGGGTTTGGGTTCCAGCCACGGCCATGTGCACAAAGAGACAGTTAATTCTGTTTGTCCGTAGCATTCCCTCAATTTTATTCCAGTGCCTGCAAGAAACTTTTCGAAAATTTCTGGGTTTAAAGGTTCACCTGCAACACAGCAATGTTTTAAAGCTGAAAAATCGTATTTCTTTAAATCTTCTTTAATAAAAAAACGATATATCGTAGGCGGAGCGCAAAAACTTGTCAGTTTATATTTACTCATTATTTCCAGCATTGTCGTAGGCACAAAACGGTCGTAATCGTAAATAAAAATGCCGGCTTCACATAGCCATTGCCCGTAAATACATCCCCAGGCTGCTTTTGCCCAACCGGTATCGGCGACTGTAAGATGTAATCCGTTTTGTATAACTTGATGCCAGTATCTTGCGGTTGCGATATGCCCAAGCGGATATGTATAATCGAGCCGTACCATTTTCGGCATTCCTGTCGTGCCGGATGTAAAATACAAAAGCATTATATCCGTATTAGAGTTTGTATTGGATGGTTTTGAAAAATCACTTGATGCTTTTTCCATCAGCGGTTTAAAATCAACCCATTGCTCTGATACTAACATTTGATTTGCCGGATTATGAACTGAACGTACATACGCTTTGTATTTTAATGACATAATTCCGCATGATTCATCACTTTGTTCCATCATTGCTTTTGCTTCGTCGATGCGCTGCATAAGGTCTGGATCGTCTACACAAATAATTCCTTTTATGTCTGCGGCATTGCACCTGTAAACAATATCTTTGGTTGTTAAAAGATGAGTTGCAGGAATTGCAATGGCTCCAAGTTTGTGCAGGGCAAGCAGTAAAGGCCAGTATTCCCAGCGGCGTTTTAACACCAGCATAACAGGGTCGCCCTTGCCGATTCCGGCATCACGCAAAACATTGGCGGCTTTGTCGGATAAATCTTTCATTTGTGCAAAAGTAAAAGCCGCATCCGCTCCCTTTTCATCGCACCATTGTAATGAGCGCTCGTTTGGTTTTTCTTTTGCGAGCACATCGATTACATCGTATGCGAAATTAAAATTTTCAGGGATATTAACTTTATAATTTTTATAAAAATCCTCGTAGGATTCAAATTCTTTTCTTGGCAAATATTTGTCAAGCAGTGACATAAATAACTCTCCTAATGTTAAGTATTTAAAAGACTATGGCTAAAAAACGAGCTGCTTTTCCATCCAATGCTTTCATGCCATGCGGCTCGGTGGAATTGTAATAAACGCAGTCGCCGGGATTGAGTTCAATATCATGGCCGCTGATCGATATCAGCAGCCGCCCCTCCAATACATAGTTAAATTCTTGACCCGGATGTGTATTTAAATTAACAGGTTTTTCTCCTGTTTCAGCGGCGGCTTCAACTAAAAAAGGTTCCGCTTTTTTACCGTGAAAATTGTATGCAAGGTTCCAGTAGCCGTACATCGGGCGGCGGCTTACTTCAGGAGCCTGTCCTGATCGCGTAACGCAAAATGTTTTTAGTTTTGATGCTTTGCCGCTTATTAATTCTGATAAATCAACTTTAAAGCGGGCTGCTATTTCTACAAGAGCACCTACAGAAAAATCTTTCTCTCCGTTTTCCCATGATATATATTCTGTTGGTTTAAATCCGAGTTCTTGTGATAGAGCTTCAGCGCTGATTTCCGAGATTTCCCGCAGTTCTTTTACGCGAGCTGCGATTTCTTTTACATCTTCTTTCATTTTTTCCCCCTTAACCGGCGTTCTGATTTTTTTTGCTTTCAGATTAAGATGCCGGTCTTGTTTCTACAGTTCCATCGGAACGGGCAATGTATACAGACGGTTTTTTCACGCAAAAAAATCCGTTTTCTACAACGCCGGGGATTTGATTTAATTCTGTTTCCATTAAAGAAGGGTTAATGTGTTCGCTTTGCGAACCATTAAGTACAAAGCGGACATCCAAAATTATATTTCCATGTTCAGTAATAACAGGCCCGGCTTTTTTAATTGCCTCTCTTAGTATAACATTTGCTCCGATTTTTTCAAGTACCCTTGTGACTTGCATTCTGGCTGCCGGTATTACTTCTATAGGGACAGGAAATCCTGTTCCAAGCTGCTGTGTTAATTTTGATTCGTCTACTGTTATTACATATTCTGAAGAAGCGTAAGCTGCAATTTTTTCGATTAATAACGCGCCTCCGCCTCCTTTGATAAGACAGTTATGCGGATCAACTTCGTCAGCGCCGTCTATTGTCAGATCCAATCCCGACGAAAGCTCTTTGGAATTTAATGAAAAATAGGGGATATTAAGTTTTTCACATTCAATCTCTGTTTGGAAACTTGTAGCGAACGCGCAAATGTCACGTAATGCGCCTTGTGTTATTAATTCACCTACTCTTCGTACCGCATGAATGGCTGTAGAACCCGTACCAAGACCGAGTTTCATGCCGCTTTTTACCATATTGTCTACAGCGGCTTTGCCTGCGGCTTCCTTCATCAACTTGATCGAATCATGTTCCATGTATTTGCTCCCATTGTATTTATCCGGGATAAAAGCTGCTGAGGAAACTCCGTTCCCATAAAATTTGCGTATTGAAGACACGCTTGACGTATAACCATATCATAACCGTTTATGGTTTTGCATCCGGCGCTTGCTGCTCTTTTTAAAAAAGGCGTTAAAGGCGGAGTGTAAATTAAATCCATTACCATTTCTTTTCCTGTAAAAGTATAAAGTTCCAATGGATCTTCTAAAAAATCCGGATTACCAGGTAATGAGTATCCTTCCATTCCGACAGAACTGGTTTGAATTATTATTTCATTATACTTTGCCATTATTTCAATTCCCTGACTGTCCAGTCCTCCCCATCGGAAATTATACTGTGATGCGATATTTCTTGCTCTGTGAACTGTACGATTTAATATTAATGCTTTTCCTCCCAGACGGTTTATTTCGCCTGCTACAGCTCTTGCGACTCCTCCGGCTCCTATAATTGTTATTTTTTTATTTTTTAAATTTTTTCTATTCAAAAAATCCAATAAAGAAGCCGAAAAACCTGCGCAATCAGTATTGTCTCCAAACCATTCGCCGCCGCTTCGGTATACTGTATTGCATGCTCCGATTGATTGTACAGCGACCGAACTTCTTGCAAGTCCATGAAGAACAGCTTCTTTGTAAGGCACTGTTACAGATAACCCCTGTACATCAAGTTCATTGGCAAGTTTTAATAAATCTGTGACAGAATCAACAGGGAAAGGCACATAAACAGCATTTGTATTTTCTAGATTAAATACTGTATTAAAAAGCCACGGGCTTATACTGGCTTTAAGCGGATATCCTGCAATACCGAATATTTTTGTATCATTCTTGATTTTTCTAAACCGGTACAATTCTGCAAGTTCTTTTGCATCCATTTGCCCCGGAGCTCCCGGCATTTCATTTTCAGATAACGCACTTGCGTAAGTTAAAAATGAATCGAATTTTTCCGCCAGGATTCTTGAACAAATGCCGTAATGCCCCATGCAAACCAATATTTTATCATGACCTTCAAAAGTTTGGTTTGCAGAACTGGTTTTTGAAGCTTGGTATACTTTTAAAACATCATTTGTAGATTTTACCGCAAGCGCAATCTTTATAATTTCATCTCCGGCGCGCCTCATGGATTTTATTTTTCCGGGTATATCATCAATAATGCTGTTAACATTATGATACGAGCGGATTATTCTTGTTCCGAAAGTACGAGCGGCTTCTTCAAGGCTTGATACTTCCAAATCATCTTCTATATCAACATAAGCAAAATTATGCCTTGAATCGGCATTCGCAAAAGCAAGCCCGTTAGCAAGTAATCTAACCCTTGCTCCTTCGCCGCTTTTAAAATTTCCTCCGTCAATGTCACGCCTGATTGTCAGAATAACAGGAAGTCCTGCAAGTTCAGGGAAGCGGCGGATATATAAACATTCATCTGAATTTAAATAATCAACACGCAGTTCTGCCAAATCCGCATACTTACGGTATTTATTCAGGATTTCCAGATTTCGTTTTATTGTTTTTGCGGTTAGGCATAAACAAATCTTTGCCATTTTTTAAACCTTATGAAACCTATGAATTAAAAATCCGGACGGTATAAATATATTGCGGTAACTTGTCCTGAATTGCTTGTATTATTAAAGTTAACCCTTAACATTAAAGGCCAGTCTTTGCCTGTTATAGACAGCAATACATGATCTCCAAAATCCTCTGCTGTCATTCCAAGTACCCTTATAACATTTGTTTTTCTGTCTCCGTTTGAAACACCAAGCGTTGACGCAAACTTTACCTGCCAGACACGATCCCTGTAAATATAAAAATCCGCTCCGTTATATTGGAAAACAACATCGTCCTGCCATGCTTCTTCGCCTCTTTCAACGATAACTGTTCTTGGCGGACCGTATTGTTCTAAAAGATCAACCATCATCATGCCGACAAAAGCAAGCTGCTCCTCATCACTGAGTCCTGTGTATATCGGTCTATTTTGCGCCCATACAGCAATGGCGAGAAAAAATAGTAATGGCAAAAGATATGTTTTTTTCATGTCAGATAATGGTTAATACCGCCGCCTTAATAAAAGTGTTATACAGAGGGTTAAAAGAATTATATTTGCTGTAAGTTGAATAATAGTGTTTACCATAAAAACTCCTTAATCCATTTAATTATTGTATCTATTTCACCTATTATACCAAAAATACTGACAATCATTCCACCTATTATTAAAGCCTTAATAAGATTATGTTCTGGCTTATCCATTACATCCAGCATTTTTTCCAGTGTCTTGTTTATATTATCCAGTTTTTCTTCAATTTTTACCATACATTTGTCTCCTTATTTAGTGATTTTCTCTGCCGGTAAACACCCAGGCATTACCGTTTACACGAAGTATTCCTTTGGCTGAAACCCAAACATTCATACCCGGGCGAACAGAGAAAACAGGGGTTTCACCTTCTGTAAAATAAAGCGGTTTTTCAAAAAGAGAGCAGCCATACCAAAGATCTGAAGGTACATTGAAAGTTTTCAATTCGGTTTCTTGCGGAACAAGGCGGCGTCTGTCAAAACCGCTTATAACGGTTCTTTCGGCGACAAAGCGCCAATCGATTAACCAGGGGTCTTCCCGGACAGCTTCGTTTAATAAATCTGTTTCAAAAAGTTCCCTGAAACGCAGCCAGTCAAAATTTGCCGGCATTCTGGAGTTGTTATATCCTGTATCCATATAAATTTGGCGTTGAGCATGAATAAGCTCCCAGTAAAAAACCGTGTCAAAGCCGGCTTCCCAGGTTAAATATATTTTGCCGCCTCTTACATCGTACGGAAATAACGCTCCTGCAGGTTTAAATAACCCCGGGATAAGATTATGCTGGGACCAGTAAGGCCAGGCTGTAACAGGATTTGTCCAGGTAGAAGGCAGTTCAATTTCCTGATTACCCCTGGTTATGTCTATAATTTGTTTGTGACCGTTTTGATCGATCCATTCCACCCGCCATTTCGGCTCACCTAATAGGTATTCCCAGGAATCGGGTATTGGCGGCAATTCCAAAGTAAATTTGGAAGAGAACCTGTCCGCACAGCAGATTAACTGCGCGCAAATAACAAGAGCGAAAAATGATTTTAAGATGAAGTTTTTCATACATATATATGGCGTGAATATGCATAGCGCATGACTGAAATTGAAAAAATTTTATAATATTTATTTTCAGCACATAAAAAAAACGCAATAGATTGCTCGTTAAAGATTTTAAAGCTTTCTATTGCGTTTATTAAAAAATCAGGATTGTTTAATCAGGATTGCCAATGATTATTTCTTCGAAAACAAAGTTTGGGTTTCTGCTGGTGTTTGAAAGCGCAAACCTTCTTGATTGTACATTTTCAAATGTAATCACCCAGAAAACTGCCTGACCTTCCCTGTGTTCGGCTTCACGGACAGGTCTATAGGTAACTTGAGGCCGATCAAGATCTTGAATAAATGAATTATTCATATAATAAGGCACTCCGCTATGCCCTGTACTTGGACCTGTTTCCCTGTTTGAAAGAAAAATATTCATAAAATTGCCGTGTACTACAATCCTGTCAATGTAAACTCCTTGCGGCATTCCGCCTTGTAAGGCTTGAGGTCTTGGAAAAAAGCTATAAGTGCCGTTTACAATTGGACCGGACGGGATTACGGCATTGGAAGGAACAGGCTGCGATCCTGCTTCTGGTTGATTTAAAACAATTCCTTCAAATGTAAGGTTTGGATTTCTGCTTGTATTAACAAGCGAAAAACTTGTAGATTGAACATTTTCAAAAGTGACAACCCATAAAACCGCCTGACCTTCCCGTTGTTCGGCTTCACGGACAGGAGCGTATGTTCTTTGAGGTAAAGAGGCATCTTGTATATAAGAATTGCTCATAAAATAAGGCACACCGCCATGTCCTGTGCTTGGACCTACTGCTCTGTTTGAAAGAAAAATGTTCATAAAATTGCCGTGTACTACAATTCTATCAATATAAATTTCCTGCGGCATTCCGCCCATCGAAGCCTGAGGTCTTGGGTTAAAAGTATAAGTGCCGCTTGCAGGCGCTTGCGCTGATACAGTTATAACTGCAAAAACGGCAAATATAGCTGTCAGAACTAATAAACGATTAAATTTCATTTAAACTCCTCGTAAAATGGATTATTAATGTATTAATAACATATAATTGGCAGTTTTTCAATATATAGGGTGTCACTCCCCTATAATATTTGCATTTTTCGGTAAAATACGTCATAATTTAAAGAAATGGCAGAAATGGATATTACTAACTACATCAACACACTTCAGCAGGTACTTATGGCACGCAAAGATTGGCTTGAAAGGGTGGAATTGGTAAAATTAAAAGAAAATCTCCGCACTTATCAGGTTTCTTTTGCTTCTTTATATGGTATTTATTTAAAGAAAAAGCTGATAAATGAAGACCCATACAAACAGGAAACTAAAATAAGTGAACTGGAAGTACCTGAAACCGAGAGTTTTAATGAAGCAAAGCGTCTTGAACAGCTTTCTGTACGTTTATCCAATTTTGACAGCCAACTGGACTTTTTAGTTAACTTTTACCAATTAGGTGTGGATTTTCTTAATATTGACCGAATAAAACGCATTGTCGGGCTTTTACGATATATTGATTGGTTAAGTTTCTCTGTAGATTCGCCTTCACTTATGACAAAAGCGGTTTCTGATATGACTACTCACGCAAAAGTCGGTGTTGATACCCTTACTCTAAGCATTATTGGGGAGAGTTTGACCAGGTTATCAAAAACAACAGCATCTTCTATGGGTATATTAAAAGAGCTTAATTTATACTACAGAGAAAATTATAAACTTACAGTACGTCAAAATATAACTCAAACCATGTCGGCTGCTGACGCTACACTGGAAAATATCAGGAAAAAAATGCCCTCAGTGATGCCCGGTTCGCCTTTTTATAAGGAATTAATCGAAGAAATCATTAAAGAGGATTATTCCGGTAACAGCACAGATTTAAGAGACATGGTCTTAAATACCTTAATGGTAAAAGAAGAAAAATCAAAATCCGTAAAACAAGTCATAGATTTTAAGAAAATCCTTTTAGACGGCATTCAGGTTATCGGAGGCGCTTCAAATTCACTTACCGAAATCAGCGCTAAACTTACAGAAAACCAGACTGTGATGGAAAGCCGTAAAAAAAGTTTTTTAGAAATGATAAAAGAGTTGATCAGGCAAATTACCAATGCCGAACCTGAAGAAGTTATCTATAGTGTAGAGGTTTTAGACGCTACCAAGGGCATCCCTGTCAAGGAAAAGGTTTATTTTTACCAATTTATGAGCGAAATGGACAAAAAGAACAAAATTTTAAGCAGTTTTGTCAGAGGACCGGCTTATAACAAGCTGGCAGCAATGGCAGAAGACCAAATAATCGGTTATCTGGAAAGAAATATAAAGGATGTTCAAAACCTTCATAAAACTTTGACCGCGCTGGATGAGTTTTTTAAAACGAATGTTATTACGTCAGACAGGGATAAAATTAAGGGTATAAAACCTGAATTATCCGCCTTGAAAAACACTTATGTAAAAGCAAACCAAGTTCGGTATGAATACAGCGCTCAAAAAGAAGAAGAAGAACAGATGAAAAACCTTGGTTTAAACCCTGCCAAAGCCCAGGAACACCACGAATAAATAGGTTTAAAAACAAGCCTAAAGTCCCTAAACCTCACTTTTTTTTAACTTTTTACCATAATATTTGCCGATATTGTAGATAAGCGAGAAGTAAAATTTGTCAAATTATCTAAAACCGGTACTGGCGATAGTAGTCTCTATACTCGTGTTTGCTGGATATATTTATCTGGCGGATACGCAATTATTGGACTTTATCCAGACACGGTTTTACAATCCTTCAGTAGTAAACTCCTATGTCAAAGAAAATAATATTGATGCCGAATTTATCCAGAGCCATATAACTGATCTTCAGAGTAAATTTGAGGAAACTCTGACCCGTCCGGCTGTCAGAAGCAGTTTTTTATATAATCAAACCGCTTCAGATATCTATGAGCGATCCAGGATTTTCGGAACATTGCTGGAATCTACCGGGGGTCTTCAATCTGTACAATTTGTTGACAATAACGGAATCAGGCTCCATTATTCCACTTTAGCCCGTGACATTATAAGTCAAGGTTCAAGTTCTGCATCATATCGAAATTATAACGAAGATGTTTATGCTCTTCCCTACGAAACAGTAAGTGTTCCTGCCGGAGGCAGCGTTAAACTGACCATGGACGAAAGAAGCGACAGGGTGATTTTTTCATTTCCATTTTACGATGCAATGGATGTCTACCGCGGAACGGCGCTTTTTTCCGTTTCTGTAATGTCGTTAGCTGAAAAACTTATAATACAGGGGCGTTTTAAAGTAAGCGACAGTATTTCGATTATCGAAAATCCACCCGGAATACTTTTAGGCAGTCCGCAAACATCAAAAACAGAAATACATACAAAAATTTCTGAAATCTGGAGCGAAGGCATACAGGATCGTGTTGTTTTTGATTCGGCAGATTCGGAAGTTTCTTTTTCATTAATTACTTCAAGAACAAATAACGGGATTTTTCTTGGCCGTCTGATAAATGATTTAATGTTTTCAATTTCTGATTCAATGAAAATCATTTTAAAACTGGCATTATTCCTGACTTTTTTCCTTTCACTTTTCTTTATTATTAATCTAAAACCCAATCCTGTTTCGCTTGTTAAAAACAGAATTAAAAATTTGCGTGATACTCTTTTTGAACAGTTGTATGTCAATAAAACCAGCCAGGAAAGAGCTAAATGGATATTGGAACTGGAACAAAGACGTGATGGAATTCATTCAGAATTAAAACGCGGATTAAAATTAAGCCGCCGCCTGGAAACCAATATTAACGGTATTATAGACAGCTCCTGGGATGAACTCTTGGCTGTTATTAAATCCGGCAGCGGTACTGCTTTTGCAAATGTAAAACAGGCAAAACATAGACCTGTTAAGGAAGATAGCGATGCTAAAGCAGATCAAATTACAGATGAAGAAGAATTGGAAGAAATTGAAGATGTAGAAGAAATTGACGATGTAGAAGAAGCGGACGAAATTGATGAAATAGATGAAGTTGAAGAAATCGGTGAAATCGAAGAGATTGGTGAAATCGAAGAGGCAGAAGAAGCCAATGAGGCTGAAGAGTTCGATGATGCAGAAGATGTTGAAGCGCTTGATGAAATAGAAGAAATAGAAGATGGTGATGAAATAGATGAGATCGATGAAGTAGAAGAAGTAGACGAAATAAATGAAAGCGATGAAGCAGAAGACGCTGAAGCGCTAGAAGATACTGAAGAGCTAGATGATGCAGAAGCAGAAGAGACAGCAGAAGAAGCAGTAGAGGCAGTAGTAGAAGAAAAAACTGAAAGACTTGACGAAATAGTTGAAATTGAAGATGTTGAAGAAATTGAAGAAGTGGAAGACGCCGAAGAGCTTGATATAGTAGAAGATGAAACAGAGAAAGATATTATTGAAGATATCGAAGAAGAGATAGAAGAAGTTGAAGAAGCACAAGCTATCGATGTTACAACTGATGAAACTAAAGACACCGATACAGCCGATGAAATAGATGAACCAGAAGGATTTGATATTTTTGAAATTCAGGATATTGTTGATTATATTGATATTGAACTGGAAGATGATGAAGATCTTGAACATGAAGAACAAAAAGAAGCGGCGCAAGACCTTGTAGCGGATGTTGATAAAGAAGAAGCATGGGTAATAAAAAAACCAAAAGCTGTAAGCGATCTTATACTTACCAGCGAAGAATCTATCGATTCTGTTCCAAAAGGGCTTTTACGAAAAGGATTGATGGCTCTGGCAAGTGAAATAGAGTTTAGCCGTGAATATCCTGTCAGTGTTCAGGAAAGTGAAGAGCAGCTGCATGGCGCTTTAGATATTGTTTCGCCGTTTTCATCAATGTTTTCCTCTCTTGATAATGACAAAGATAGTAATACAGAAATCGTTGAAGAAAAACCGGCAGAAAAACCAAAAGCCAAAAGAGGCAGACCAAGAAAAAATCCCGGTAAATGAGATAATTATTTAACGCATTAACGGGCGCGGATTTATAGCCACTCCGTTTCTGAATACTGAAAAATGAAGATGAGCGCCTGTGCTTACACCTGAATTGCCAACATCGCCGATTCTTTCTCCCTGTGCGACATAAGCTCCTGTTCTTGTTCTGATAACATTTAAATGTCCGTAAAGGGTACGGTAACCGGAATGATGGTTTATTATTATATAATTTCCAAATACATTATCCCAACCGGCTGCGCTGACGCGTCCTGCCATAGCGGCTCTTACAGGAGTTCCAATGTTTCCTCTTATATCAATACCATTATGAAATTGCCTTTGGCTTCTGTTAAACGGATTTCTTCTCCAGCCAAAGGATGATGTTACAGCTCCGTTTACAGGCCAGATAAATAAATCGCCGTTTATTTCCTGGAGAGCCTCTCTTGAAAGCCTTGCTCCCGGGATAAATAAATCAGTTCCGGCTACTAAATTTTCGGAAAAAAGCTCATTGGCAATTTTAATTGTATCCTGTTCAACATTGTATCTTTCCGCCAGGGCTTCCAGGGTATCGTCGTTTTTTACATTATGAAAAATGCCATCCTGATTAGCGATTCTTATTACCCTTCCGGCTTGAAGCAGACGAGAGTTTGTAATTTTGTTTACCGATATTATTGTGTCTTGATTTAAGCCGAAATTGACTGCAAGCCCCGATATATTTTCGCCGCTTTGAACGATATGGGAATCATAAAAGAGTAAACTGAACTTTGAAAGAGATTCAAGTTCTGATACTACAGGTTCTAAAGACGCTGAAATTAACAATATTCCATCTTCTGATTCTGTAATAGCTTCTTCGGAAAAATATCCTCCGCCAATGCCATGTTCTGAACCTGAAGGGACTTGCTGCATAATAAACTGACCCGGTTTTAACAATATAACCAGATACAAAGCTGCTATGAGCCTGAAAACGTCTTTACCTGTTACACCGCCAAAAACACGTTTATAGGCGGCAATCAGCTCCTTCTTGCCTAAAGACAACATACCTTAATTTTAGCGTATTTTGGCATGACTTGCAATAATGCAATACAGAAATGTATGCCAGCTCCGGATGTAAGAATTTTTACCACGAACCACATTCATCCAGCACCTAAAATTTAGGTGCTGGACAAGCCCATACCTGTGGTATGGACACGAAAAGTATTTATAGAAAAACCGCTACATTTATACGACCGTTTAAATGTAGCAGTTTGTTGTTTTCAGGATAATCCTGTGATAGATGATTTTAGCTTATTTCCTTCAATATATGCAAGATAAAAAGCCCCATTTTTTCATGTTTTTAACCCTGTCAATTTTTTGTAATTTGCTACATTTAAACGGTGGTTTATTTGCAGCAATAGGGGTCAATTTATGAAAAGATATTTTTTAGTTTGTTTACTGTTTGTTTTATTTGCTGCAAGTGGGGTGTTTGCACAAGAAGACAGAGCGCCGAATACTGTTTTAGGCGGCATCAATATTGGTTTTTTAACCTTTGGAGCAGACGTTGAGTTTGAACGTACTTTTCCGGGACTCCTGCCTATGGGTACATTAGCCGCTTCTATTGAAGCCGGATATACAACGGTATTAATTTTTCCGATTTTTAACGCAGATGTACGTGCACGATGGTATCCTTGGTCAAATATGTTTTATGCGGATATTGGATTTGGATACGGATCATTATTTTATGGATTTGGAACAGCTTCTGCATTTATTATTTCACCGGGAGTTGGCTGGAGGATAGATATCGGGCAGCCTAATGCTTGGGTTTTTGTTCCAAGTATACAATTTAACTATTTTGCCGGTTCAAAAAGTAATGATGATTTTGGCGGTACTTTAATCAAATTAAACGCAAGAATTGGTTATTCGTTTTAAACAAGGGTGACTGGCACATGGTGTCAGTCACCTTCATCGTCTTCGTTTTCCAGTATTTTTAATAAATCCCGGATTTCTGCCGCCTGTATTTATTATTTACTTCTTCTTGTATTTTCTCACAAACACCGGATCAAAATATTTTTCCAAATCAATTTTTTTTATCAGGAATTTTAATACGACTCTGTAAATAACGATAGACAGTACTATTGCCGTTAAAAAGATGAAAGTAAATACCCAGGAAAAATTACCGGATAAATACGGCAGTATCAGGTAAATAAATATAAGCAGCAAAACAGCGAAGCATATAATTGTTACAATAATATTAAATAACGTTGCTCCCAGAACAAACAACAGTGTGTTTAATTTTTTATTCATTTTAGTCTGCCTTTTTATTATCTTTCTTTTCTGTTTTTGACGGTGTAAAAAACATGGTAACAAGCAATAATAAACAGCACACCACTACAGAAGCATCGGCGAAATTAAATGTAGGCCAGCGTTCCCAGCCAAAAAGACCGTAGAACTTAACATCGATAAAATCGACAACACCTTCGGGTCTAAAAATACGGTCGATGATATTTCCAAAACCGCCGCCAATGATGCCCGCCGCCGCCCAGCGCTGCAGTTTGGTAAACTCGTCGGTTTTTAAATAGTACCATACCAAAAAAATTAAAACCAAAATAGGGACAATAACAAAAATTACAGGTTTTAAAAAATCCGGCAGATTATGCCCAAGGCTAAACGCTATTGCCGGGTTTCGCACATGAATGATCTGTAAAAAATCATTATTAAAAACCTGAGCGATAATATTAAAGCGGTCAATAGGATAATTAATTGCAATAATCGCTTTTGTTATCTGATCGAGCAATATAATAAATGCTGTAAGCGATAACGGTAAAATTTTATCTTTTGTAAAACATTCTTTTAAACTTAATTTCATTGTTTTCTCCATTATAATCCTGTAGGTATATCTAAAAATTCAGTTTCGATTCTCAATTCTGCGCAGCAGTGACGTTTAATAGCCTGAAGCCCCCAAACCTCGGTGCTGTAATGACCGCCTGCGATCATGTTAAGTTTTCCTTCAAGACAATCATGATAAATCTGATGCGAGCTTTCGCCTGTAACAAACAAATCAATGCCTTCTTCGATTGCGTCTCTCGCATGTGCAGGCGAACCGCCGGATACAACTGCCGCGCTTGAGCACTCTTTTTTGCCAAACTGTAAAACACCTGCCGCAGGTCTATCCATAAAATTGATTTTTTTTACTGCTTGGTCAACTGTGATGGGTTTTGGAAAAGTACCCTTGTAACCGATTTTTCTTCCATTGTATAAACCAAACGGTTCGATATTTTCCAAACCCAGTAATTCTGCCAGTACCGCATTATTTCCAAATTTTGGATGCTGATCAAGGGGTAAGTGCGCTGCGTAAAGGCAGATATTGTGATCTAAAAGGAATTTTATCCGCTGTCTTAAGTTTCCTGTTAATTTTGAAGGTGCTCCAAAAAAAAGCCCGTGATGGACAAAGAGCATTCCAGCGCCCATAACGGCAGAGCGTTCAAAAGTTTCCATTGCAGCATCTACAGCGAAAGCTATTTTTTTTACCGGAGAACCGTCATTGTCAACCTGGATTCCGTTCATGGATTTATCTATGGAAGCAAAACCGTCTATTTCAAGAAAACCTTTGAAAAAAGCGTCAAGTTTTGCTGTTGTTAGGTTTGTACTCACGATTTGAATATAGCATAAAAAAAGGTGACTGTCACCATTGGCAGTCACCTTTAAATCAGTCAATTATGACTATCTTAGCCGAATTTCTTGCTTGCAATCAACAGAGAAGCAGAAACCATTACATAAACTGCAACATTAGCTAATGGAGCCCAATCAAAGTTTCCAATCAAGACAATAACCATGAGGATAGTAAAGACAACCCAAATAATCGCAATGATTAAAATTAATGTGTCAAGGAAAGAAATCGAAACATTTAACATTTCTAATATTATACATACACCTGCTATCAGCGCAATAACGCCTGCAATTACTACAAGTATGCTGTTACCTTGTCCAATTACTCCAAAAATAACACTTAAGTCACCACCTTTGGTCATTCCCATAACGCCGGTTGCAAAAAGATACAATGCAACAGCGATCTTCCAAATAAAAGCTCCCAATCCTGACATAAAAAAACCCCTTTAATAAGGACAATAAATAAGATGCATAAAATACACCTACCCAGCTCAACGAGCTTTTTACATTTTATCGTATATTTGTCAAAATAGCAAGAAAATAATTGTTTTTATTAATAATAATGTCCAAAAATAAGACTATTTATTTAAATAAAACTGAAGATTAACCTAATTTTAACCATACTATCATAAATGCATAAAAAACCATAGTTTCTACTCCCCATCCGATAGTTTTTCTGTCCAGGCTTGCAAGGCAATCCCAAAAGCCACAGATATAGTACCTCTGCGTTTAAATTCATATAAATTCTTAAAAGCGAGCTGCGAAAATCCTTTCGGCTCCGGATGGCAGAATTGGATATAATTCTTTACAGCTCGTTCATCGCTCACGTTATGGTTTAGTGTTTACTACAAGGTGTTTAAATTTTTTAAAGTTAAGAACGATGGATTGTCTTACACAACTGCTGTGAAAAGCAGCCATATGTCGCCTGTAAGTCTTTTCGCCACTCGTCTTAATATTTATATTATAAATGCTATCTGTTACATATGAATTTCCAAAGAACTACACCACATATAGCTGTTAGGTGACATTAAAGTCAGTGAATGACACCTTTCAGAGACAAAAAAGTTAATATTCATAAATATTTGCAGGATCATTCCAGGATTTAGTAACACTATTATTTGTAAAATTAACCGGAGAAAATATGATTTCAGCAAGCAAGTTTTCATTACTATTAAGTGATTCTTTCTCATAAATCTTGATTAAAATAACATAAGGGCGAGTATCGTTAAAAGGTAAGTAATTATGACCCCATCTTTCCCAAATAGGAATACTAACGCTTCCATTTGAAATAGGAACATATGAAATAACATATGAATCTAAATAATATCCATAAATAACTTTGACTGAACCAGTCAAAGAAGCTCCATCAAGTTTTGCAAATTTACCATTGTATTTTGAAGGAATATTAGTCAAAGTAAATATAGAATTATTATTATTACTTCCTCCAATTTGACTATTCCCGTTATTATTGCTGTAAGTTACTTCGTCATCACATGCGGTAATTACTAATAAAATAATTGAGAAAAATATAATTTTTCCAAAGATTTTAATAATTATTTTCATAAAACATTTCCAATAAATAACTAATTTATTACCATATTATCCATGGTATCGAAGGATTTTTAAGTTCTAATGAAAATATTGCTGTTTTATGAGTAGATGTTCCAAATATTTCTCTTTTCAAATATAACGCATTCCATCCTTTTTTTAAAGGAAGAGTATTATCATAACCTATATAAGTCCAATAAATACCTTCATAAAAAAAGTTATCTGTATACCCAACTACATTTAATGTAACATCATTATCAACATAAATATGTACTAATTCTTCTTCAGTGCTTTCAGTATTGCGAACTTTTGCCAACTTATAATAATAATAATCAGTTAACCCTTCAAGAATAACAACATTAACATTCCTACTAGGTGTTATAATAAGGAAATCATCATTTGCCTCTCCATTAAAATAATAATAAATTGGATCTAAATTCGTAGGTACTCCAATACTATAATTTAAAACACCATTAATAATTTGCCCCTGTCCGCCATATTCGCAAAAAATACTTAAATTTCCGGTAAAGGGCTGATATGTATATTCATGATACACCTGTCCTGAAAGCGTAAGCGTATTTCCAAGGTACACAAAATTATTACCGCCTGCACCGCTGTATACAACATCATCGCAAGTAGTAAAAAATAATCCGATCATTATAACGAAAAAAAACATCTTAAATGTTTTAAAAACTTGTTTCATTTCAATCTCCTTGTTAAAATTTTAGCGACAAACCGGCGTTTAGATATTGTAATCCGCTGTAGCCTACTTCTGCGTATACACCAATGAGGTCTGTAAAAAAATATCTGGCTCCAATATTACTGCCCCAAAGGAAAAATGATTTACTGTTAATTCCTGAAGCAGAATAACCCGGAGGATATCCTGTTCCGTAAGTAATACTTGCGCTTTGAATAACATAACCTAAAGTAATTCCTGCATAAATATCAAGATTTTCCAAAAAATTAAAATGATACATTGCTCGAGCGCCAATTCCGATATTCCTATATGTTACGCTTACATCAAGAGGCGGATTACCTGATTTCCAGTTCCATGTGTTAAAAACTACAATAGCTCCGACTGTAATGGGTAAAACGTCTGTTACTTTAAAATCTATACTTGCCGATATAGGCGGAATTCCCATGTTATAATTTCCGGTAGGTCCAAGACCAATACCGGTATTAATAAAAAATTTATTATTTTCAAATCCGGGTGCAAAACTATTAAACCAAAGGTTGCCTGTATGGCTAACTTCTTGCGCAGATTGATTTGGCATTGGAGGCGGACTGTGAGATGCGGGTAAAGATGGAGGAGCTGAAGGAGGGAACAAAGGAGATAGTTCTTCGATTGTTCCGGCAGCTGCCCATGTTGCCATTCCTTCTTTCCAAACAAGTGAGTTTCTTGTTAACTGTCCCTGATTAACCAATTGTCTAAGACCGGCTGTATCAAGAGGTCCAATTGTACTTCCGCCTACACCTACATAATAACCGGTTAAATTTTGAGCAAATGCAAAATTACCTGTGCAAAATATCAATATCAAGCTGATAATCGATATAATTAGTCCCTTTTTTTTCAAAATATTCTCCTTAATCCAAAAATTAAAAATAATTGGTATTTTCTAATAGAATTAGTATATACATCCTATACGATATTTGCAGATCTGTCAATCTATCAGGTAGATTTGTTTATATCTACAAGGAAATAATAATGGATGGATTAAAAATAAGGGAAATTTTAGCTCATAATATTAAATCCTTTCGAGAGCACCGTTTATGGTCTCAAGCTGATTTAGCTTCAAATTCCGACATTTCAATACCATTTCTAAGTGAAATAGAACGCGGTAATAAATGGCCATATCCAGATACTTTGGGAAAAATAGCAAAAGCATTTAATGTACAAATTCATGAGCTTTTTCGGGAAATTTCTATAACAGAAAAAGAGCGTGATTATGCTAGTATGTTGATTAATGAAGTACTTGCTGCTCAAAAAGCAGCTGTAGATAACATTTCAAAGAAATATATCAAACAATAGCTTTGTGCCTCCGTGTCCTCCGTGTGAAGTCTTTTTCGAAAAATTTATTTCAAAACAGCTTGCGCCCAGGCTTGCAAGGCAATCCCAAAAGCCACAGAAACATTAAGCGAGGCTTTTACTCCGAAGCAGGGTATTGAAACTCTGCCCAAAGAGACATCTGCGCAAGCCAAGGCACGGGGGCTTACTCCCAGTTCCTCCGAACCTGCAATCATTAAAGCCCGGCGGGGAAAAGGAAACTCATTTATTGGAATACCTCCTGTTTCTAATGCAAAAACAGGAATATCAGGTTTATTTTCGTTAGAAAATAAATCGCATTTTTCCCAGGGAATAATATCAATACAACCCATAGCTGTACGTTGAGCCCTTGGGTGTTTTGGATCGGCGCAAAATGGTGATAAAAGGATTTTTTCTACACCGAAACTTTCTGCGCTGCGAAACATGGCTCCAACATTAAAAGGAGAGCGAATATCTTCCATATAAACCCACATTCCGTCAAAAATCCGGCGTTTACTTATATCAAGGCAACCCGAGCTGTCTGTAAAATCCCAATCAGCCTGATCTTTACCTGTTTCTGCCAGTAAAATATGCTTTATATCATTTAACGACCTGTGAAAAAGCGTAATATCTTCGGTTGAAAAGGTTTTTACAGCATCAGTAAAAACTTTTTTAGCTTGTGAAGAAAAAAAATCATCTTTTGATAACAGTTTTGCGGCATCTGCGAAAAATATAAGTTCGTTATTTGAAAATATCGTTATACTTTTTACAGATGCTGTACAGAGCCTGTTATCCGCAAAGGAAAAGTACTTCGCTATTTTGCGCAGTTTTTGAATACGAGGCAGTTTTTCCAGCTTGTAAAGAGGAATCATTTGCCGCTCATTATACGTTACTTACTTTTAAAAGCTGCTCGATTTGCTGCATTGCGTAGTCCTGAAACTTTGGCGGCAATTCGTTAAAAAGGCTTACCATTCGCTGTAATTTCTCGCCCGGGGTTTTTATAAACATATCACCATCCCCGTTTTTCAGCCATTTTTCATTCACCCCAAATGTAAGGGATATTAGGTGAATAATACGGTCGTTTACTTTTCGATGTTCACATTCCAACTCCGCAATATACCCGTTACTTATATAGATTGCTTTTGCAAATTCAACTTGCGACATGTTGAGCGTCCGCCGTAATTGTCTTATGCGTTTGCTTATTGTCATATTAATATCATACAATGAAAAACACTCACTATGCAATGTTTTTATTAACAATTCGAAATTAGCGTCTAATGCGGCAATTGAGTGCTGGACTTTTCTCACAAAATAGCATAATATTCTCACATATAGAGTGATTTTATGGGGGATTGGATGAATCAAGATGAAAAACTTGAAAAAGTGTGCAACGAATTTTCAAAACTAAATGATGAGCAGCAGGACTATATACTCGGTATTCTCCAGGCGCTTGTTTTTGCTAAAACTACAGGTTGCAGCGAATCAGTTGGAACAAAACTTGAATCAAGTGACTAACTTCAATTTTAACCTTAAGCCGCTGCCGGCTTAAGGTTCTTCATTTTTTTATTTTAATAATCTACAATATGTCTATGGAAAACGAAAACGAAAGCGAAAAAACTGCAGCTAAAAAACCAAAACGTTTAAAAAAGTTTATAATCATTTTTACCTGTGTTCTTGTAGTTCTATCCCTTGCATGGGTTATTTTTTCCATGGTCGGACGAATTGATGCAGCATCTGTAATTCCCGGCTCGGCAGATTTTCGTATCAGTATTTCTAATCCAATGCGTTTTATTGATAATTTGTCATCTCATGAATCCTTACATGAGTTTTCCCATGTACCTGCTCTTGCCTTTTTAACGCCTTTAGTCAATTCTTTCCATGATGCCGCTGCTTTAAAAAACCCGCTAGTGCGTTTGGCTGCAATGGGTAAAATCGAAGCGGCTCTTTTACCGTCTGAAATTGAAGATGAAAGCGGAAAATTGATTGCCGCATGGGACATGGGCTTTTTTTCACCGCTTTTGCGGATTCTTCCGGTTGTAACTGTTTTTGTTAATATCCCCAATTTGTATTATGTTCAATCGGGAAGCAGTTCCCGTTATGAAATCCGCACGGAAGATATGACATTTTTCATAGCTCCGTACCGCAACCTTTTATTTATAACAAATTGTCCGAAAGTTTTTGAATCCAGAGGGATAATGCAAGATCACGCCCAGGCGTTTGAAAAAATCAAACCGTCAGTTTACGATGCGGCTTTGGTTCTCTCGAATAATTTCATTATCAATTTATTATCCGATCAGGCTCCCAGTATTTCCGAAATTCTTAAAAATGTCGAATTTGAATCAAAAGTAGAAGCAGGTATTTCTGTATCTGCCAAAAAGTTTGAATTTCACCTAACTGCGCCGCTTACATCACGCCAGGACAGTTTAAGCAGGATATTGGCGCAGCGTTCCAGAACGCCGAATATGGCAGAACTGATTCCGGCGGACGCTCAATACGCTACGATTATGTCCGCAGGTACATTAAATGAACTTTATCAAACTACGCTTATTTTTGCTCCCGACATGGACGAAACTTTAAAGACGGCGGATAATACATCACGTTTTCTTTTGGGATTAACACTTAACGATCTTCTTTTTTCCTGGTCGGGAAATGAATTTGCAGCTTTTGGAATTGAAGGAAGACCTCATCCGATTTATGCAATTCAAATTAATGATGAGCGAAAGAGGCAGGAAGTTTTTGACAAAGCATTCAGATCGATTGTGTTAAATGAAAATGTAGGTTAAATCTTGACGGAACAAGAATTCCCCGTATCGAAGTTCCCGAATTCCTTCAATCTCTTTTACGGCGGTGGAATATTTTTATTCCGTCTCCTTACTATGTTGTTTACAGAGATTACATACTTATAAGCGAGTCCGCAGAAGCATTATTGTCGGCGCAGCGTTCCATGCAAAGAAATGATATTCTGCCAAGAACAGCCGAATGGCGCAATATTGCAGGCGGAAAAACAACAACCAGCGCATTCAGTCTTTATTATTCGCTAGACCTTTCAATTCCGTTTTTCCTGCGGCAGGATACAAATCTTAGCAGTTTTTTATCTTTATACCGTCAGGGTTATACCAGAATCAATATAGACAGGGGAACTGTTGAATTGTCTTTATCTTTAGTGCCGGGAGCCGGAAGCGGTGTAATTCTTGTAAATGATTATCCGATTGATATAGCCGGAAGACCTTCTAACCGTATTTACGGAGCGGGAAGCGGCACGTCAGGTTGGATATTCTTTTCTTCCGGCAGCAGAGCTTATTCGCTTAACATGGCAGATAACAGCATTAACGATCTTGCAAACCAGGGTAATCACTGGATTATTCATGCTGACGGAACTGGAGGAAAAAATTCTGTAAATGCCTGGATAGTAACGGATCGGGGACGGGTAACACTTGTGGACAGTGATTTAGAACCGGCACAAGGATTTCCCGTACTTACAGGAATGCGTCTTTCTTCGCCGCCAACCGCTTACGAAGGTAAACTTTATCTTTGTGATGAAAACGGAAAGGTTCATGTTGTTGATGAAAAAGGACATCAAAGCGATTGGGAAACTTCGTTTATTGCCGCTCTTCGTTCTGCGCCTTCTTTTTTAACTGTTACATCAAGAAACAGGTCAACTTCTTACGCCGCTGTTTATCCAAAAAGTTTTTTCGGAGAAATTTGGCTTTTGGATGCTAACGGTAAAGCTCTTCCCAACTGGCCTGTTCCGATATCGGTTAGTACAGATGACGATGACGATTCTGTTTTCGATTCCGGTGTGGGTTTCGGCTCTCCTTTGGTATTTGCGCATAACGGACGTGTACTTGTTGCTTTTGTAAATCAATCCGGACAGCTTTTACTTTATGATGAAAGCGCAGCTTTAGTGCCGCCGTTTCCAATTAAACTTGACGGCATTTTTTACCAGCAGCCTGTTTTTGACGGCGATTATCTTTGGCTTGCATCAGCCGAAGGAGCTTTTTTCAGAGTGAGTTTTGACGGTGAAGTTTTATTTCAATATATCAGCGGATTTTCTGTTAAAGAAGAAGGATATATAACCGTCTTTGATTATAATGGAGACAAAACACCTGAAATATTTATCACAGGCGAAGGTAATGCCCTTTACGCTTTTACACGTAACTTCCGTTCACTGGAAGGTTTTCCGCTTCCAATATGGGGAAAGCCGTTTTTTGTACCGCCGCAAGGCAGCGGCAGAAAAGCCGAAATTTTCGGAATTGGAATGAGCGCAAGATTATACCGCTATCAATTTAAATAGGAGAGATTATGAAATATATTTTTATAGTTATTGCTGTTATTTTTTCCGCATGTGCTTCTACAGGTGACATAGTTATAAACAGTCAAAGAGGTCATTCGGAACAAAGGCTTGCCGAACTGGAATCAGTTATTATTCCATTAGAGGCTTCGGCGGGAGCGCCGTCCGGCACAAGCGCCGCAAGCGCAAGGCAAAGCGATATCAGATCTGTTAGGCAAATGATAACTCAAATGGAAAGAGAAGCATCTGCTGATGCGGATTATACAGGCAAGCTGCAGGCATGGTCAGGCAGGCTTGCGATTTTGGAAGGCAGATACAGTGAAGCGCAGCGTTTATACCGTCAGTCTATAGCAACTTCTCCTGCAAATGTTCCTGCTGTTATTTTATCCATTCGTCTTGAAGGCGATCCTGCAAAACGAATGGAAATTATTGAAAGGGAATTGGCGGTAGTCGGGCGGCGCGGCGCGCAATCAGGTTCGGGCGCTGGCGAATTAAATATTGAAAGAGGAAAAGCTCTTATCGAATTGAATCGTTTTTCCGAAGCTGCAGGAGCGTTCGATGTAGCTTTTTCATCAGGGATAAACAGTATTTACCGTGATAGTTATATAACCGACAGAAACCGCGCGTGGGAACTGCGGAACACAAGCGGTATAACTGCAGGAACTTTTAATTTATTGGGACGGGAAACAATCAATTGGAATGATTGTTTAACAATAGCAAAAAATGAAACTCAGCTTTTAAGATTTATTACAGGCGGAAGAACAATATCTGATACAGAGTTATTTAACAGACTAGTTGATCGCGGTTTTATTCCGTACATTCAGGATGTAACCGCAAACAACTGGCCGCAGGTTAGACCAAGAGCGGACGAAGTTGTTACACGAGCCGGAGCTGCATGGTTTATTTGGCATTTGTATGCGGAAGCAAGAGCGGACAGGGGATTGCTTACACGTTATTCAAATCGTTACGCTACAGGTTCAAATCCACGAAGCCCGATTGCCGACATCCCTGTCCTTTCGCCGTTTTTTGATTCAATACTAGGCTGCGTAGAAACAGAATTTATTTCACTTCCTGACGGAAGAAATTTCCGCCCGGTTCAACCCATGCGAGGCACGGATTTGCTTGCGATATTGCGAAGAATCGATGATTAAAAATAATATACAAAACAGAAAAACAAAAATTATTTGCTCGATAGGTCCTGCATCATCCAATGATGATACAATACGGGAACTAATTCTTGCCGGTATGAATGTAGCGCGTTTTAATTTCTCGCACGGAACACATGAAACACACGGGATCAATATCGAACGTGTCAGGCGGATATCCGCAGAGCTTGGAAAACATGTCGCAATTTTACTGGACACAAAGGGACCTGAAATCAGGACAGGTTTAGTGGAAAATGACGGTAAGGTAACAATCAACAAAGACGATTTAGTTATCGTAACTACAGACAATTGTTTAACCACGGCAGCAAACGCAGGTCAGCCAGCGCATATTTCAATTACATGGAAAGAAGCTGCGCAGAAATTAAAACCAGGTCATCATATTCTTGTAGCTGACGGGCTTTTGGATCTAGAAGTACTTAATATCATACAAGCCGATGAATCGAACCTTTTAATTTCCGGCGACATGATCAGCTGCCGCGCAAATAACACCGCAGAAATAGGCAGCAGGAAAAACGTCAATCTCCTTGGCGTTCATGCAGGGCTTCCCATCATGAGCGAGCAGGATAAAAAAGATATCGCATACGGAGTAAAAATAAATGTTGATTTTATCGCAGCTAGTTTTGTAAGTTTTGCCCATGAAATCGCAGAAATAAAAAAATATCTGGAAGATTTAAAATCATCGGTAAAAATAATTGCAAAAATCGAATGCAGCGACGGCGTTGAAAATATCAGGGAAATAACTCAAGCCGCCGACGGAATTATGGTAGCTCGCGGAGATCTTGGCGTACAGCTTCCTACAGAGCAAATCCCTCTTGTGCAAAAACATATAATCAGCGTATGCAGAAAAGTCGGAAAGCCAGTTATCACAGCGACACAAATGCTCGAATCTATGATCGTAAATCCGCGCCCGACACGAGCAGAACTTACCGATGTCGCTAACGCTATTTTTGACGGAACAGATGCTGTCATGCTTTCCGGTGAAACCGCCAACGGAGCGTATCCTGTTGAAGCTGTACAAATGATGGATAAGATAGCAATCACAGTCGAACAGTCTTATGATTTCCGCGAACGCATGGAAATAATTCGAAGCGAATGCCTTGTGGAGGATTTTGAACCGAGTGAATCACTTGGAATAACCATGTCACGGGCAGGAGTTGAAGTTTGTGCTTCTGTAAACGCTAAAGCGATCGTTACTCCCACACTTAGAGGTAACACAGCAAGATTACTCAGCGCATTCAGACCTGATAGACCTGTCCTCGCCGTAACTCCAGCCGAGGAAGTTCTGCGGGAAATGCAATTGTACTGGGGTGTATATCCTTGTATAACACCGAATGCCGAAGAAGCAGAAAGTAAAATTCTAAACTCGATCAGAGTGGCGCTGGAATCGGGAGTCGCTAAAGAATCTGACAAAATTGTTCTTGTAGCAGGTCTTCCAATTCAAAGCCAAAACCCGGTTAACACTGTTCGGGTTATAATATTGTAAAGAAATATGATAAGATAATTTCATGTACGGTTCATGGGTTTTGCTGGTAATAATATTTATTTCTTCAATTCCTGTAATTGCAGTTTTTTTATGGTTTCGTATAGCAAAATATAATTATTCCATTGTATGGTTTCTTCTGGCTCTACTTGCAGGAGCCGCCGCTTATTTTCCTGCACTTATTCTGCAAGAGATGTTAAATTTTTCTTTTCAAAGCATAAGAGCCGCTTTATTTTTTCATAATTTTATCCGAATTGCTTTTACCGAAGAAATCAGCCGTTTATTGGTATTACTTATTTTCTTTTTCATCACTAGCCGCCTGTCACAAAAAACATCTGAAAATCCTGTTAACAGTTCTTCTGACAGTTTAGATAACGATAAGATGTTAAAAGCATTAACGACAGGTCTTGTTATAGGTTTTGGTTTTTCTCTTCTTGAAACAGCGAGAATTCTGGCTCAGGATATGAATTTTGCAGTAATGACATTACGCATTTTTTTCACTGCATCATTACACGGCGCTTGCGGCTGTCGCATTGGAGCTGCGGCAGTGATGCTTCGTAAAAATCCTTTACAGGCAGCGCTGCGTATTTTTACCACTGTAGCAATACACGGAGTATTTAACATGATGCTTGAAATGCCGTTTGGTTTCCCTTCAATAGCGGCGTTTTTAATCGCCGTTTGTACCTTAATTACAGCAATTATTACAATACGCAATACTGCCCGCACTACCGAAAAATATTCCGAATAATTGCCTGTTGACAATATCAGGAAAAAATAGTAGTTTACATAAACGGCGCAAGGTAGAGCAGTTGGCAGCTCGTCGGGCTCATAACCCGGAGGTCACAGGTTCGAGTCCTGTCCTTGCTAATTACAGAAAGCCCCGGAAAAGGGCTTTTTTGCATTTCTGAACACCTAAAGAGGTTCGTTGAACTATTTTAGGTGGGGTTCTTCCCCTAGTCTTGAAACTTCGCCTGCCTCCAGCAGGCTCGTTGACAGTTCCACAGGGCGTTCCTAACCATTGCAAAGACTGAATGACATATAGAACGACATAGAGACATGGGAACAAGTTCCCTTCTCTTAATTTGTTCTCCATGTTTTTCATGCGAGGGTTAGAAAAATGAAGAAACCACTTCCTTTTTCTGTTTTCAAAAGGGCAAATCGCCCATCGTATCTGGTTGCATTCAAGAATGAGCAAACAGGAACCTATTTACCACCAATTAGCACACGACAAACTGATGAAACAGCCGCAATCAAAGTTGCCTATGAGTGGTATAAGAACGGTGTCCCAATCAAGGA
>WQYB01000018.1 GCA_009781475.1 Treponema sp. | reverse complement strand
TCAAAATAGTCCAAAAATTCTTTCGCAGAAACGTAAAAACCATAAAAAATAAAAAAATAATCATCTTTCTCTGCGCCTTTGCGTCTTTGCGAGATAAAAATGGGGAAAATTTAAAGAAATTATCTGCTTTTTATTAATTGGCATGGTTTTTGCTAATATATTTATGTCGACGAGGACACACGGAATACCTGCCGAAAGGGGGATGGTTCGTTGAATCAAAATTTCCGCAAGAACAGAATTGTTCCATATATCCCGTAGGACAAGGAAAAACAATGAAAACTTTATCTCTTTATCACCCCAACACGATTCAAACTGTCTTAAGCGATTTAGACAGGTACATTGAATCATTTTTTGGGGATTCATCCGTTCTGACAACCAGAATGACAAATCAAATCCCGGCTGTGGACATTCAGGAAAACGAACACTGTTATGTTCTTGATATGGAACTACCCGGTCTTGATGAAAAAAACATCGATGTTCATGTAGACGGCGCTAACCTCACCATTGCGTCAAAACAAGAGACGCTGGAAGAAAAAAAAGGTGAAGAAAAACAGAACGCTTATTTGATCAAAGAACGAAAAGCAAATGTTTTTTCACGCTCTTTCAAGTTGCCGGAAAACGCAGACCCGCAAGAAGTCAGTGCGGCTTTTAAAAACGGCGTGTTAAGTTTGCAAATTAAAAAACGCGCCGAAGCGCAGAAAAGGATTATTCAAATTAATGCGGCTTAGTGTTATCAATGCCCGGTTTTGTAAAAAAACCGGGCGTTTACTTTTATAAAGATTTATAGTAGAATGAAATTAGAGGTAAAAAATGGAATTGTCGTATACCTATTGGGAAGGCGAAAACAGCTGGCTGGTAGGTTATCTTAACGATTACCCTGATCAATGGACACAAGGAAAAGATATAACTGAACTTGAAGAAATGTTACTGGATCTTTATATAAATTTTCAAGAAGAAGCAAGAAAAGAGAAAAAACAAATTAAAAAATCAGGTACATTGCGAATTCCAGCATGAAACGAAATCTACTGCTAAAAAAAATTCGTAAGATTGGCGCTATTTTTGTTCGTCATGGCGGAAAACATGACATTTATGTAAATCCAAAAACAGGAAAAATTGAACAAGTTCCCCGCCATGCGGATATTGATGAAAATCTAGCCAAAAACATTATAAAGAATTTATCAAAAACTTTTTAAACACAGTTAGAATTTTTCAAAGTCCCAGATCTTTACCGATCAATATAACTTTGATCCTACCCTCTGGTTTGCAAAAACGTGTTGTAACAAAAAACGAACAGATTGTGTTTGGGCTAAGACAGTCGGCGCAAGTTCCGTTTTCGTTACAGGGGGTTTTTACAGAAGGAAACCTTTGAACATTTAAAGGGGCGGCGATTGTCCTTGCGCGGGTAACGGCATCTTCCAGTGTTTTTACAACTTTGTTCATGCCGCTAACAATAATTACTTGTTTGGGACCGTAAATCATCGCAGCAACTCTATTGCCGTTTCCGTCGATGTTAACAAGCTGACCGTCTTCGCTTATTGCGTTTGTGCCGCAAAGATAAGTGTCGCATAACAAAGAACGGCGCATGATTTCCGCTCGCTCTTCTCCTGTGGCGGCTTTATCCCTGTCCAATAAATTATAACCTTCTTTTTCAAGCCGTTGTAAAATGCCAAGACCTGTTAATGTAAGAGAGCCGCCCCAGGAAACTTGATGATCTTTTGGGATAAGCGAAAATATTTTTTCTGCCGCCTGCGTTTCTTCGTCAAAATAATACGGATCAAAGTTGCGCTCTTTTAAAGCCTTTATAACTTTAGGAGCGAGTTTTGAATACCTTTGCTCTGATAATGTTCTCATGATTTAAGTGTATCAGAAAATAATAAATATTGTCACTCGTGTTCTGCAGAGTGATCGTTTTCTTTGCGGTAATAAATCATTGTTATAATAATTCCGATTATAAGAAATACTATATTTAAAACAAATGGCAGGTTCCTTGAAATATCGGAAAGGATTCCGCCGATCCAGCCAAAAGGAGCGGCTATCGATAGAACAATCATAAACCTTATAGCCATTATTCTTGCTCTTTCTGCCGGGTTTACATAAAGTGAAATTAATGACTCGGATAACATTCCAAGTATACCAAGACCAAAACCGTCAAAAACAAGCGATATACAAAGCAGCGGAAATTTAATCATTCCTTCAACAGGAACTAATAATAGTATACCCTGCCCTATTAGATATGCTGCAAAGCCAAGAAGAAGGGGTAATTTTAAAAGTCCTTTTAAAAGACGCGGAATAACAAAAAATAAAAAAACAATTGCCAGAACCGATCTAAAAACCATAAATAGCGGCAATAAAGATTCATCTACAAGAAGTTTTTTATTAACGATGATTTGCCAGAATGTACCGTTTATCATTCCAACAATTCCTGCCAAAGCTGCAATAATAATCGCAAACACCATTCCCTTGGAATGAAGAATAATTTTAAAAACATCTCCGTAACCGCCTGCAAGCTCAAAAATATTTTTTCCTTTTGTTTCTAAGATTCTATTTTTTCCAATACTTGTTTCTTTTGATACAAGATAAAGAATCAAAATTTTGAGCGACATCAAAACAAAAGCATTAATAAAAAGAATTCTAATGGCAGGAACCAAAGTCAGTTTAGAAATTAATATTGCAGAAATCGGAGCAAAAAAAGCAGAGAATTGCCCAAATGCGATAATAATAGAAAAGATTTTTGTAGTTTGTTTTTTTTCGGCATCTTCGATTAATAAACATGTCCATGAATTTGATGTAACTGCAGTCGCTCCGTTTAAAAGAGCGGCAACAAAAAAGAAAATAAACCCTTCGGCTCTAAACCAGATTAAACTTGGAATGCTCCATGCAATAATATCAAAAATAGCTGTGGAATTTCTTCTTCCCATTTTATCGGTAACAGGACCGCTTAAAAATGAAAATACAATCTGCGAAATCATATTGATAGTTACTATAAAACCAATTCTTGTATCGCTTAATCCCAGAGCCAGCATAAAAACAGAAAGGTAGGGCATACACAAATTCATGGAAAGACCCCAAAGAGGCTCTGTGTAAACGCAAGCCCTGGGATTTCCTTTTAAATTTTTTAAAGTAGAAAATAACGAAGCTGACATAAATAATTAAAACACCTGTTCCAAAACATAAAAGACACTTTTATCAGTGCCAAAAATTACCCTTTTACCGGCGATAACCGGCGCGGAAAGAATGGAGCCATCGGTTTCCATCTGCCATAAAAGTCTGCCGTCATTTGCGGAAATGCAGACAAACATCGGCGGATTATGATCGTCTCCAAGAAGACCAAAATAAACTCTGCCGTCAGCGATAGTCGGCGGAGAACTTACAGGGAAATCAAAGTTGTGTTCCCACCGGAGCTGACCGGTTTTTACATCAAAAGCGCGGGCTAAATTATCTCCGCCTGTAAAAATAACCAAATTTCTCCAAACAGCCGGAGCCATAAAATCCAGGATATTTAGATTTCTTACAAAATAATCATACGTATCATAAATATCCGGAAAATTTAAAATCCCATCAAAATAATGCCGCCAAACAAGCTGCCCTGTATGACGATTATACGCGTGATATCCAAGGTACATTCCTTCCCAATAAAGGTTTGCGGTTCCCATAAACATTAAATCGCCCTGTACAGCAGAAAACGAATACCAAATAGCATCCATGGAATGATAATCAAAATACCAAAGGAACTCTCTTTTTTTAATATCATAAGGTCCGATTAATTCTGTTTGAGGACCTGTCGCAAAATAAATAATTCCGTCATTAATTAAAAATGTAAAATTATACCAGCCCGGATTGTGGATGCGGAATTGTTCTTCTCCCTGCGGAGAGAGAAAATAAAAAGCGTCAGCATCTCCTACAAAGATAATATAATCTTCATACCTTTGCACTTGTGAATTTATTTCACTGCTTGTTTGAAAACTCCACACCTCTTCTCCTGTTTGCAGGCAAAGAGCATAGAGCTTTCCGTCTTTACAGCCAAAGTATACATGATCTTTGTCGGCATAAGGAACCGAGTTAATTTCCGCTCCGCTTTTAAATACCCAGCGCATAAAACCGCTTTCTACATCCAGCGCATAAAAGTTTCCGTCATCAGAGCCAAAAAAAATTGTATTGCCTATTATAACCGGCGGATTGAGCGAACGTATACTGTTATCGCCGCTTTGAAGATTTATTTTCCAGCGTATACCAAGCGGCGGAGTGATGCGTGTGCGGCTCACTCCTCGTCCGCCTTCGCCGCGGAATGTTATCCAGTCGTTGTTACGGGCACAAGAAGTAAATGAAATAATACCAAAAAAAATAATACACAAGATAATCACACGGAGGCACGGAGGCACGGAGTAATATATTATGCTGGATTTAAGATTCATCATAAGTATGCCAGTCCTCTTAAACTTATTAAGCGTTTAATGACATGATGTAAACCGCGGCGGAGGGTGGATTTAAGTATATTTTGATATTCTTGCCATAATAAATTAAGTTTTTCATTCATTTCTGACGAATCACTAAACTGTCGCCATTGCAATTCCGAATACAAATCCGCAAACTTTTTAAAATATAGGTTATCTTCTTTTATTATATCTACTTCATTAACCTCTGCGCCTCTGCGTCTCTGCGAGATACTCTTCGGAAAAATTTCCGAGTATTCATGCGCTGTTTTGGAAGCAGGTTTTATCGGCTGACCGTCTGCGGCAAGGCGGGAAAGCATCAATAAATATAAAAACCTCGATCTAGTACGCGCACTATTTTTTTGATTTTTATAACCAATGTATAAAATCAATTCACGCCCGAAAAGCAATACATAAGCGCAAATCAGAGCAAAAATTACAAGAGCAATTATTACCCTTCCTACAGCCTGCCACGGAAATTTACGTATCTGCGATAAAGTGCGGTTATCGGAAAATGTCGGAATGACAACATCCCAGTTATTAAAATCGCCTTCAACATTTGGAGGCAAAGCAAACGATGTCGCTTCGAAATCAAGCCAGCCGTAATCGGGTATATAAAATTGAGTCCATGAATGACTGTGCAGATTTGTTACCATATATAAATCATCAAACGGGAATTGCTGCAAAACAGGAATTCTTGCACGTAAATTTGACAATCCTCTAAGGTGAGCGGGAGTTTGAAGCCCCTCTGCCGCCAAATAACCTGTTACAACACGAGAAGGAATTCCCGCAATCCTGCCAAGCAATGCAAGTGTATTTGAAAACTCAACACAGTCTCCTTCTTTTGAATTAAAGATAAAATCTTTTAAATCGGCAATGGAAGAATCATTATCATAAAAAAGGTTGTATTGGAAATCAGAAAAGCCAACCAGTATAGCAACAATGGTTTCAAGATATGACGAACGGTTAGAGCGCACAGGCTGAATTGCATCTTGTGAATCTTCAAAAATTAATTTTAGATATCTATCATTATTAATAATTTCATAACGGTTACTGCGCCAATTACTTAACACACTATTTAAAAAGTTTGTAAACTCATTAAGATCATCTGCTTCCAACGGCAGTTCAAGATAATGCGAAAGTATATTTTTTTCACGTTCGCTAATAGTACGTGTCGGGGTATTTACAAGCATTAACGGATCACCTGCGTGGGTATACGAAACCACCTGATGAACAAAGCGCAAAGGACCTGAATCTTCATTTAATATTGTAGGATCAATTTCTACAGGGCGGTAAGGCAGATATTTATGGCTCAAGGTAGAAAGCGAAAACACTTCCTGTCTTTCCCTGCCCATTTCAAATTCGCGATGTTCTGAGATTGGATCGTTATCAGACCATGTAACAAAAAATCTTTGATGAGCCAATTCATTTAATGGTTCATTGCGGCTTAAAATAAAACCGCGTACAGGATCAAGCTGACCGTAGTAATATTCGCTCATGTAAACCGGCTCTCTTTTAGATGCTACAATTTTTACCATATACTGACGGCTATCACCGGAGCCGCTGCCTCTTCCCTGCCAATACTGCTCAGGAATACCGCGCAGATCCCCGTTTCTGCCTTCACCGCGGGGAAGAGTTCTCCTGCCGCCGCTTCTTAAAGGAAGACTGCGATCTGTATCTGACGGATTTATCCTTTGCGGAACTCTGTCAGTGACAAGATTTTCGACAATAACATTTCTGACAAAATCCGGCGGCAAAACCATAATTACAATAAAAAATACAACCAAAACACCCGAAGAAAAAATAACTGCTTCTTTCCAAACTTTAACACAGCTTTTCTGATAAAAGCATAAATATATAATCACACTGTGAAATAAAAACACAACTATAGTCCATACAAGAATAAATTGCGTTAAAGCGATGCTCTGCCCTGCAATCTCCTCCCCTGAACGTGACAGCGCCAAAAGACGCAGGCATACCCATGCCAAAAAGAAAGGTTCAAGCGAAACCAGCCATGTTAATTTTTTTACTAACGGTATGCGATTCAATGATGATCTTTGGAACAACAATATGGTAAAGAAAAAACTTATTAAACCTGCGGCAAAAAATTGAAGTAAACCAATACCTCTTGCGCCTGCGATTAACGATAATACAAGCAATAAAATTAAAACAATAATACATTTAAAAAGTAATTTAATTTTATGCAAAGGGATAAAAGCAAATAATGCCATTAGAGGAATTACAATTAACCATTGAATAATTCCTGTATGATCAAAAGAAATTGAAATACCGGGATGAATAAATATTAATACAATAGTGCTGAAATATAAAAACAGTCTTAAGAAAAATAAAATTATTGAAGAAGCATTAATTGACTTTTTCACTTTGCCTCCTTTTCTTAATGCCATGTACAGATTTTACATTGGCGTAAAATGTTTCTACCTTGTTCGCCTGAACACCCAACGGTTTTATTTTACCATAATTAAACCAGCGAGCCGGAACAGTTAAACCTGCTTGTTCAAAATCAGAAAGATAAAGGGTTTGCATTTCCGCTTTACCGCTGATTTCAAACGGCTGAACAATAAAAAGTGTTACAGGTCTTGGATTACATGCGGTAATAAAAATGGGTAATGTTTTATCACATGCAGTTGAAAAAACATATAAATCAGAAACGCCCGGTTTAATTGCAGTTTCATACTGCGGCGGCAAAAATGAAATACCGGCAAGTTCATCTAAAAAAATCTCAAGTTCATCCGTGTTTGAAATTTCCCAACTGCCGTTTGCGGCTTTTACATCAAATATAAATGTTGAGTTCTGTTCCAAAAGACTTCTTATAAAATAAGTAAGCTGCGCTTTGGCTCGATCTAAAAGCCATAGAGCTTCCAAAGATACATACTCCTTTTTTTTATTGTCAGAATTAAAAGAAGCAAAGTTTCGAAAATGCACTTCTATTCTGCTTACTTTCTCCTGGTTATCTGTAGATATTCGGGTAATGAGTGAATCAATTTTATCGGAGCTTTTCCAGTTTATATCACGATACCGGTCACCCGGTGTATATTCTCTCATGTAATAACGTTCAATATCCGCCGCAGGTTTATTTCGCCGGTCTTCCGCTCCTGTTTGCGCATTTATCTGTGTCTTCTTTCCAAAACAGGGAGCGCTTCTTATATTAACAGTTCTGTGTTGTGTCTTCCCGAATGAAAAAGAAAAAAAACCGAAAATATCGCGTAGTCTGCAAAAACCGTCTCCCAGAAAAACTCCCGCTATCAAAAACTCCAGCGGTATTTGTGCCGATGTTTCTCCTCGTATAACTGAAGTTTCATGTGATACAATACATCTGTTTTTATAACCTGATTCTTTGCCATTGGGGAAAAAATGTCCCTGTAAAAAGTAATGTAGCCTGAAAAAAAGAGGGACAGATACATTAAGACCTGTAACAATCGTTTGTTCGTCATTACCTGCTGTCATGGGAGAAGGTGTTTTCCAATTACTTTCCAAAGATTTATACTTACTGGTTTTCCAAATTCCAATAATAGCAATGACAAGAAATAAAAGAAGAACTGCAGATGAAAGTACAATTTCGTATGAATTGCGCGAAAGAAGGGAGCGTATCAGCATGATTAAAGAAATGAAAAGAACAACCGCACCCAACGGTGTAATGATTGGATTAAAGCGGGTTAAAAAAGCTCCGCGTTTAGCCATTATCTATCCTGCTTCAGCACCAAAGCGGCAGGTTCAACAGGCGCTGAGTTTAAAATACTTTGAAGCGGCGCTTCCGGCGGTATGGAAGGGTCGCGGGTAATTATACGATGCGCCATCGCGGGAATAAATATTTCTTTTATTATATCGATGGGGACATAATCCATACCGCGGCAAAGAGCCAGCGATTTTGCGAGCCTTGATATCCGCACACCGGCGCGAGGGCTTGCAGGCGTTTCAATGTCGGGATGTATTCTTGTAAACCTGACACAGTTAACAAGGTAAGCTGTTACATCGGGATGCATCTGCACATCGTCTACCATTTTTTTCCATCGGATTAAATCTGCGCTGTCAATGACACTTTTAAAATTATCCCATGCGTCAATTTTTCCATGCTGATTAATAATTTTAGTTTCATCTTCCGCAGAAGGATAACCAAGCGAAAGACGAATCATAAAACGATCAAGCTGAGGTACTGGAAGCGGAAACAGGTGAACACCTTTAAGGTTCATTGTTGCGATAATAAAAAACGGATCTTTTAACTGGTATAATTTACCTTCAATTGTGATGCTCTGTTCTTCCATCACCTGAAAAAAACTTCCCTGCGTTTTAGGCGTAAGCAGGTTAATTTCGTCACATAAAACAAAGTGAGCAAACACAGGTCCTTTGTTAAAAATCATTTCTCCCGAATGTCCTATAAAACGGTTAAACCCGAGTATATCCTGAGGAAGAAGATCGACTGTACACTGGATACGGTTAAATCCTTCCATTTTAACATTATCTTTTTTTGAACGGCTTGAACCCTTTGAATCTTCCGCCTCGCCAACTGTTGCCAAATCTTCAGGCCGCCATTTAATAGACGCAGCCAGAGCTCTTGCAAGCGAAGTTTTGCCGACACCGTGCGAATCGGCAAGTATAACGTGCCCCCCTGCAATTTGAGCGGCAATAATATATTCCAGTTTTTTATAATCTACCGAAATTAAATTTTTAATGTTGTTTATCAACAGTTCTATCGATTGTTTTACCTGTGCAGCCATGATTAATAGTAGGATATATTTTAAGATTCAACAAGTCTTTTAAATATGACTAAACGCCGATCCTCGTAAAAGTTCTCTGGGTTTACTTCCGTGAGCGGGACCGACCACTCCGTGATGTTCCATTTCGTCAACAAGACGGGCGGCACGGTTAAAACCGATTTTTAATCTGCGTTGAATAAAACTTGCGCTTGCCTTACCCTGCTGCATGACAATTTCCAGAGCTTTTTCGTATAATGGATCGCCGCCGTCAGAAAATAACGACATACTTGAATCTTCTTCTTCGTCTTCAAAGAAAATTTCATCGTCGATATAATCGGGCTCACCGAAAGTTTTTACATGTTCAACAACGGCTTCAACTTCTTCTTCGGAAATAAAAGCGCCCTGCATACGAATCGGGAACGGATCAACTACACCTGCATAGAGCATATCACCCTTGCCTAAAAGTTTTTCAGCTCCTACCATGTCGATAATGATGCGGCTGTCTGTTTTACTGGCAACCATAAATGCGATGCGGCTTGGAATGTTGGCTTTAATAAGCCCTGTTATAACATCAATTGAAGGACGCTGAGTTGCAAGTACAAGATGAATACCTACAGCGCGGCTCATCGCTGCAAGACGGGCAACAGTAGATTCAAGTTCTTTGCCGGTAGTTGTCATTAAGTCTGCAAACTCATCGATGATAACAACGATGTAAGGCAGCTGTTCCTGCATAATATTTTTTTCTTTAACACGCCTATTATAACTGCGGATATCACGCACTCCCATTTTATCAAGACAGGCATATCGGCGTTCCATTTCGTAAATACAATATTGAAGAGCTTGAAACGCTTTTTTAGATTCAGTGATCACGGGTGTTAAAAGATGCGGAATATCATTATACAACTTTAATTCTACGATCTTTGGATCGATAAGTAAAAGCCTGCATTCATTTGGATGAAGCTGATAAAGTATCGAAAGTATTATCGAATTTACACAGACAGATTTTCCAGACCCTGTAGCTCCTGCGATTAAAAGATGCGGCATCTGCACAAGATCAACTGTCTGCGCCTCTCCTGTAATATCTTTTCCCATAACAATTGGAATTCCCATCTTGCCGTCTGATCGTACAAGCTCGCCTTCGATTATTTCTCTAAAGGAGACAATGTTACGTTTTGCATTTGGAACTTCAATGCCGACGGCGTGTTTTCCGGGGATGGGAGCTACAATGCGTACAGAAGATGCAGCGAGGCGCAAAGCAATATTGTCCTGTAAACCTACAATCCTTGAAAGTTTTACTCCGGGGGCTGGCAGGATTTCGAACATTGTAATGACAGGTCCTTTTCTGATCCCTGTAACTTCTGCCTGTATTTTAAACTCTTCCAAAGTTTGTTTTAAAGCAATGGCTGCATCTTTTGTAGCCTGATCGATTATCCAATATTCGCCGTCAGGATATTCGTTTAATATATCAACAGGGATTTTATATTTTTTATATTTAAAACTTCCTGCCGAGGAAACTTTTTTCCGAATCTGCTCTCCGTGAGCGGCGGCGGCAGCTTCAGCTTCATCAAGCATGCGTATAACATCATCATCTTCTTCATCAATATCAACTTGATTCTGCTCTTCATATTGTTCTTCATATTCTACGGTTATTAGTTCATCAAGATCCGAAACATCATCCAAAGACACGTGTTCTGCTTTTAATTCTTCAACCTCAATATCATCATTAACTATACCTGAATCGCTTATAACCCCCAAAAATGAAACAGTAGGACTGGGGCGTTTAAAAAGCGGTTTTTCTAAATGTAATTCATCCTGGAAAGAATCATCTTGATTTTCCTGTTGATTTTCCTGAATATCGTTTTCTTCTTCTTCAATAGGAACATCCGGAGATGGAAGCAAACTCGCACGGTGCTTAGTATTTTTCTTCTCTGCGGAAAAAATCGTATTTCTTAATAACTGGATAAGAAGCACTTCCAGCGCAGTAATGGTAACAATAAATAAACTAAATCCTGTTTTTCCGGTAAAATTTAAAAAAGCATTTTGCAAGGATCGGCTTTCAAAATCACGTATAAAAACAAATCCAACAGCCAGCGTCAGGAAAGGAAGAATCAAACCGTTTAAGAAAAAAATTCTATCGGGCTTCCAGCGGGGATCTGCCAAAATAAAAGCGGCATAGGCAAAATATCCGGGAACTAAAAGCGAAAGAAGTCCAAAGGAACGGACTAAAAATATACCTGGTACTACAGGAAAAAAACCTAATTGAAAAAGAGTTGAAAAAATGGAAAATATTATAAAGACACTTGAAAGCCCGAAAAAAACCGCCAGTAAAACAGATATGGTACGGAATTTAAAATAGCTATCAGTTGAATATTTATGTTCAAAATCTCGAAAAAACTGCAATGTATACACCTCTGATTATATTTTCGGCAAAATCTGTGGTAGAATAAATAAAGTATTATGGTAGATATATTAATAGGCAATGCAAAGACCCCTGCAAGACCTCCGAATTGCCTAAAATGCGCTTATTTCAGGGTTACGTGGGATATGACATTTCCAAGAGCTTGCGATATTTTTTCCATAAAATGTTCAAATATGCCATCGCAAGAAGTATATAAGGCGACCGGTGCAAATTGCCCCAGTTTTGTATTAAAAGAGGGGTTGAAGTAATTAATCGGAGCCAATGCACGTTCCGACAGCTTTTGCAGTATCGATCATATAATGATTAGACGGAACATTTTTTACCTTTCCTTCGGGAACGCTTAAATCGACAGATGTAATATCATTTCCGGTAAGGGCTACCATGCGTCCGTATTTTCCTGCGGCAAGAAGTTCCACAGCAGCAGTGCCAAGACAGGTTGCAAGAACACGATCTGACGAACTTGGAATACCTCCGCGCTGCATATATCCTAAAACGGTAGCGCGCGTTTCCATACCTGTTTCTTCGATTATTTCATTAGCAACCCGATATGCGGCAGAAGGACCCTTTTCGCTGCGGTATTTTTTCCTGTCCTTTTTATCCATTTCAGCTTCTTTAATTGACATAGCTCCTTCGGCGACAACTACGATAGAAAAAGTTTTTCCTGATTTTGCACGTTTTTCCAGATGCTGACCAATAACACGAATGTCGTAAGGTATTTCAGGAAGCAAAATAACGTCTCCTCCGCCTGCAATCCCTGCATACAATGCAAGCCAGCCGGCTTTATTTCCCATAAGCTCGATAACAATAACACGGCTGTGACTTTGCGCTGTGGAATGAAGGCGATCTATCGCTTCAGTACCGATAGCCAAAGCTGAATGAAAGCCGAATGTTCTGTCGGTTCCGACAATGTCGTTATCGATTGTTTTTGGAAGCCCGATTATATTTAAGCCCTCGCGTGACAATTTTGATCCTGTGGTGTTCGTACCGTTACCTCCGATTACGACAAGGCAATCAAGTTTAAGTTTTGAATATGTATCCACAATCGCAGAAACTTTTTCGCTGGCGGGTTCATCCTTGTCGGTAGGTCCAAAAGGTTTTTCCCTGCTTGAGCCAAGTATGGTTCCGCCTCTTGTTAAAATACCGGAAAAATCATCAGGGCGAAGCACCTTTGTATCTTCTTCGATAAGACCTTTAAAACCTTTGGCTATACCGATTATTTCCATACCATAACGGTCGTGAGCGGCGCGGCATACGCCTCGAATAGCGGCATTTAAACCCGGGCAATCGCCGCCTGCCGTTAAAATACCAAATCTCTTTGTAACACTAAGCGCAGACATCTTATATCTCCTTTGCTTCGTTCCAATATTTTTCCATTATACACAAATTTTCTTTTTTCATCTGGTGTCCTGCTTCTTTCATTTTCTTTTCTACATATTTAAAACGGTCAATAAACTTGCTGTTGGTACGGCGCAGAGCCGCAGAAGGTTCGACCTTTAAAAAACGGCAAAGATTGATTACGGAAAAAAGTAAGTCACCAAGCTCTTCTTCGATTGCTTGATCTAGAGATTTATATAATTTATTGAAACTCTGTGCCTCCGTGCCTCCGTGTGAACTCTTTTTCGAATTTATTGCTATTTTTACTTCTTCAAATTCTTCCTTGATTTTTTCAATTACGCCTTCTGTATCCTGCCAGTCAAAACCAACCTTTGCCGCCTTTTTTTGAAGTTTAAACGAACGCTCCATCGGCGGAAGCGCAGCGCTTACTTCATCGAGCAGTGAATCTTTGGGTTTGCGTCCTTCTTGTTCAATTTTTATCGCTTCCCAATTATCAAGAATTTCAGCTGTATCTTTTACCTTTACATCGCCAAATACATGAGGATGACGGCGAATTAATTTTTCATTTACTTTGGTCAATACATCTGCAACTGAAAACTTATTTTCTTCTTCGTGCATAAAACTAATCATTGTCGCAAGCAGATATAAATCGCCTAGTTCTTCGTTTATGTGCGCAGGATCGTTATTGTCGATTGCTTCAAGGCATTCATAGGTTTCTTCGATTAACGCTCCTCTTAATGTTGACGGGGTTTGCTCCCTGTCCCATTCACAGCCATCGGGAGCGCGCAGTCTGGCTACAGTGTCGTATAACGCTTTAAATGCATCGCTTGTTGTCATAAAATTTAGTCCTTTTTATTCTCGCAAAGACGCAGAGGCGCAGAGCCGTTGTTCGAAATATTATCCTCAACCACAATATTATCATTATTATTAATTATATTTTGTATGGAGATCTTCTTTTTTTTCCATTCGTCAAGTAAGGTATCAGGATCGCAGGTAAAAGTTTGCTGTAATAAATTTACGCCGGCATTAAGTGCTGGATAAAGTTCTTCAAGATCTGTATTGGAAAAATCTGATAATACCCAGTCATAAACCACGCCTTCAGGCGGACGCCCTATACCGATACGCAATCGCCAGCAATCAGCATTGCCAAAACATTTTTGCATCGAACGAAGTCCGTTATGTCCGCCAAGACCGCCGCCAAATTTTAAAGAAATTGTTCCAAGCGGCAGTTCCAGTTCATCATGAACTACGATAATTTCTTCCATTTTAATTTTATAAAATGAAGCTGCCGCAAAAACAGCTTCACCGGAAAGATTCATAAAAGTCTGCGGCATTAAAAAATAATTATCATTATACGCGGCAAACAAACCTTTAAATTTTTTCTGCCAGGAAAGAGATTGATAAAATGGAAGCGACTGCGCAAGGAGCCATCCGGCATTGTGCCTATTCTGCGAATATTTAATACCAGGGTTTCCAAAAAAGGCAGCAAGTTTAACCATGGTTTTAGTTTATATAAAAATGAAGAAAAATATAAGCCGAATGGAATTATCCGGGTTTGTGTAGTGGTTAATTATTTTTAACATAAATAAAAAAGGTGATCTGCAAAAATCTTTGCCTGTTAATTTCTTTAAAGAGAGTTAGCGAAATCTCCCCATCATCTCCGGATGTAAGAATTTTTACCACGAACCACATTCATCCAGCACCTAAATTTTAGGTGCTGGACAAGCTCATACCTGCGCGTCTCTAAACAACTTCACAAACTCCTGCGGGCTTATGTCCACAGCGCCAAGATCGTTTTTATAGTCCATCGGCATACCCATGTCAAAATAAGAAAAACCGTGTTCTTGTAAATATTGTGCGGCAAGGATAAGCTGAACTGTACCTGCGTTATCTTCATAATAAAAACCCGAATAACTTGTGTAAATTTTACCGCAAATTACGCCAAACTCGCCTGCGACAAGTTTTCCGTCACGGTAAAGAGCAAAAGATGCGGGATACGCGAAGGGTTTCGGAGAAAACCCGGGCTTCGCAAGAAGACCAGGTTTCGCAGGGAGTTCTGGTGCGGACTGCGAATCGTCATTAAAACGTTTTAAAGCGGCATTTCGTATCTTTTTAATACAATCAACAAGAGGAGGTGTAAGCCAGTCAGCGCCGTGTTTTTCTACACAGCTGTCAATAATATGATCGAATTCGGCATCGGCTCTTAACTCATAACGATTTAAAAAACGGCGAATCGATTTTTTTATATGCAAGTTTTCATAAAACAGAGCCGAACGGACAAGATGCAGCTTGGGAAGCATGACATAGAATAGTTCGTCCTGTGTATCATCATTTTTGGGAATTCCCATAGACATTACCAAAAAGCCGGCTTCCATCAATCTTGCGGTAAATTCCGGCTGGAAACCTTCGGCAACGCAGAATTCACCGTCATAATCTGTAGCAAGCATGACATCTACTATTTTTTCGCAATCATCTTCTGAGTTCATATAAATAAGCCCCGAAAGGGTATATTTTATATGCATATGCTTGACCATTTTCCTTCAATATTTTAAACTTAATAATCAATTTCGTTATTAAGAACCTTAGTTCGCCAAAGCCAAACAGTTAAACAGATTGTCAGCTAAAGCGGACTTATATATAGGAGATGATACCATGAAACGCACTTATCAACCCAGTAAAGTGAAAAGAAACCGAAAATTTGGGTTTCGTGCCCGTATGAAAACAAGGGGCGGACGGCTAGTATTAAAACGCCGCAGAGCAAAGGGCAGATTAAAACTATCAGTTTCTGACGAGAAAAAGCCCTATTAGGAATGACAATGTCTCTGACCGTGAAATGTTAATTTCAGGATCAGATTTTCGCTTTAAGCGAAATGAACATTTAAAGGGAAGGAAAGAGATTCAGGAGGTTTTTGGCAAGGGTAAACGGTATAGTTGTCAGGGAGCCAGATTATTTGTTATAAAAAATAATTTACCTTACAACCGTATTTGTTTTACATTTTCCAAAGCCTCTAAGGAAGACAGGAAAGCCTGGAACGCTGTTGCCAGAAATCGTGCAAGGCGTCTTGGCAGAGAAGCCTATAGGTTAACGAAAAACCGCCTTTGGAGCGGACATGATTTAATTTTATTGATTTTTCCTGAACCTCTTTTTAGCAAGACCCGGCTGCAAGACAGACAAAAGCAGCTTGAATCCCTTTTTTTAAAAGCCGGTTTAATAAAATGAAGTATATAATACTAGCGTTTATTCGATTTTACCAATTAGCGATTTCCCCGCATTTCCCGCCTTCTTGCAGGTATTACCCTAGTTGTTCGGCTTATGCCTACGAAGCTGTATGTAAACACGGTTTTTTTCAGGGTTGCTTTCTGGCAGTAAAGAGAATCCTTCGCTGCCATCCTTTTAAAAGAGGCGGTTATGATCCGGTTCCTGATGTTATACCATCATTTTCATTAATAAAATCAAAAATAATTATTTAAGGATAAAAAATGGAAAAAAATACATTACTTGCGATAGTGTTAATGACTCTTGTATTGATAATCAGCTTTATTTGGCAGGGACAGCGGTTTGCGCAGCGGCAGCAGCTGGAAGAACCCGCTGTGGAAATTCAGGATATAACACCCACAACCAATGAAGCAACAACAGATACTTCAAATCAGGCAAGTGTATCTCAAAATGATCAAACACAGATTGCACAAACACCTGAGCAAACTGCAGCATCAGAAACAGTACAGCAGGTTCCGCAGGATGTAATCGAACTGCAGCCGCCGCAGATAATCGAAACAGAATTATACCGCGCTGTTCTTACAAACGCAGGCGGCAATATGACATCTTTTATATGGAAAGATCAAAGAAAAAAAGACGGTGATCCTGACCGTTATGTGGAATTAATTTTATCAGGCGATAAAGAGGCAAATGCCTTTTTAATAACATCAGGCGATCTTGATACAGGAAATTACAATTTTAATGTTAACCGTTTATCAGAATATTCTGTAGAATTTTCACGTTATTTTTCAGTTCCTTCTGCATCACAGGATTCTGACGGCAGATTTTTATTAACAAAGCGTTACGATTTTAAACCGAATGAATTTATGTTTGAGCTTACAGTTATAATTGACGGAGGATTTCATGTGCAGGGTATAGACACTTACACATTATCATTTGGTCCTCAAATAGGTCCTGTTTTTGAAAGACTCGACACACATTATGAAGATTACAGGCGATACATTACATTCACAAACGGCAAAAGAAGAGACGAAAAAGCAAATGAGCAGCTTATCGATTACAATCCAACATGGTCTGCCATAACAGGTAAGTATTTTACCTTCATCGCTATTCCCCTAACACAGTACACAATGAATTTTTCGGATAAAGATGAACCAGGAATTCCGGCAGCTTCAAGGCTGAATATTATCCGTCCTGCATCCGGTATATCAAAAGTAGAAGATACATTCCGTTTTTATCTTGGACCTAAAACCCAGGAAATACTTGTAAACTACAACACAGGCAGAAATGAATTCGGCATAAGAGATATGAATCTTGTAGAAGTAACAAATACACGGGGATTTTTTGGAATTTTCTCACCGCTGGAAAAAGGGTTGAAATGGCTATTGCTTGGAATAAATAGAGTTGTTCCAAATTACGGTATTTCGATAATTCTGCTTACATTATTAATAAAAATACTTTTCTTCCCTCTGACCAAAAAAGGCTCAGAAGCTACTCAGCGGATGCAGGCACTGGCTCCAAAGATCAAAGAAATACAAGATAAACATAAAGGCAATCCGCAGAAATTACAGGCAGAAATGGCAAACTTCTATAAACAGGAAGGTTATAACCCCATTTCCGGATGTCTTCCAATGCTTTTACAGATCCCGATATTTATTGCAATGTTCAGTCTTTTTAACAACCACTTTGACTTGCGCGGAGCGGGTTTTATCCCCGGATGGATACCCGACCTTTCTATACCCGAATATATAGTACAGTTTGAGTATTTCAGAGTTCCGATTTTAGGCTGGACTGCATTAAGAGCTCTGCCGTTTATTTATGTAGCATCTCAGCTTCTTTACGGAAAAGTTACGCAGATGCCGGGACAGCAATCAAACGCTCAGATGAAGATGATGTTATACATCATGCCGATTGTATTTTTCTTCGTATTATATAACGTACCATCGGGACTTTTGATTTACTGGATTTCATCTAACGTGCTTACTCTTGTACAGCAGATACTGATTAATAGATATATTATTGCAAAAAGAGCGGCGTTGGCTCAGGCTGAACCTGCCGCTGATGTTTTTAATAAAAAACCGGACAGACCTGTGATTGCCCCCGGTAAAAAGAAAAAAAGAAAATAAAGGAGCATATATATGGAATTTGAATTTGAAGGACGCACCGAAAAAGAAGCGATTGACAGAGCGGCAGGAGAACTTGGTCTTGAAAAAGACGATTTTGATGTTGAAATTCTGGAAACTCAAAAAAGCGGTTTATTTAAAAAAGGTTTGGTTCGGATAAAGGTTCATGTGCCTAATTTTGGGTCCCCTGCGAAAAGCTCGCAGGCTCCCCGGCCGTCAAGCAATAATACCGAAAGAAAAGAAAGAACAACGCCGCAAAGCAAACCTGTTTTCGGAGATCCAATACCTCAAAATGAATTCGAAGAAAAAATGATTGAATTTACTTCCGGTATAATAGAACGTATGGGATATCCCGGTAAAGTTATAATTTTATTCCGGGATAAACAAAAACTTGGCATTAAAATTGATTCCAGTCATTCATCAATTTTGATCGGGAAAAAAGGGAAAAACCTTGATGCCCTGCAAATGCTTTTAAATATTTACGCAGGAAGGCTTGGAAAAGAAGATACCCGAATAATATTAGATACTGAAAACTACCGTATCCGCAGGGAAGAATCCCTTGTGCGTCTTGCTTATAATGTGGCGGAAAAAGTGAGGGAAAGCCGGGGTTCTGTCTTACTGGAACCCATGAATCCGTTTGACAGATGGCTTATCCATACTACATTAAATGATATCGGCGATATTGAAACCAAAAGCGAAGGAGATGGTTTATATAAACAGGTACGTGTTTATTACCGCGGATTAAAATAAAAGGTAAATCATATTGAAGACAGGGATTTTTATAACTATCTTTCTTTTCGCTGCAAGTATATGTGTTTTCCCTGTCCCTATTGAAGATTTAATCCCTTCGGATACAGCGGCGCTGCTTAGAGCATCAGAGCGCGGGCAAATCATAGAAACACAGTTAAGAAACCCCACGCCGAAATTATTGCCGCAAAATACCGAATTGAGACAGTATGTCAATCTAACCAGGAATTCGCTCAATCCTAATATTATGATCGAAGCCCTGTATTTATACACAAAACCATCAATTTATCATTCATCCGTACAAAATTGGGATGAAAGACAGAAAATCGGGATTTTTAACCAATTAACGGCAATCAGTACATTAACAGGAATACAATATTTTTCTGCAAGCCGCAATACCATGCGTATATTTTATGAAAGTTCAACTGTTATAGATAATGCACAAGCCAAAAATCCTCTTCCCGACCCTGTTTACACTCAGCTTCCGCAGACCTTAACTTTAAACGCAAGACAGATAGATTCAACCTTTGGAGACAATATTTACTCTTATCATTACATAAATACAGCGGATTCCATCTTTTTTTCGCAGACAAATACAACCGCCATGAGTTACGGCATTATACCTGCCATAGGAAGAGGCAATTTACGTTCTATAATAGCGGTTATTGACTGCGGCGACAGTATTTTGGTTTACGCCGTTTCCATGGCAAGAGCTTCTACAATACCGGGTATGGGAGACAGAATCAGCAATTCCTTCAATAACCGTGCAATTGCGGTACTAAACTGGTTTACAAATAGAATAAACTCAGAAATTTTCATCCGATAATCCAAATTTACCATTTCCATTTACAATTATTTTTGCTATAATATATAGTAGGTATATATTAGGAGTTGTAAAGAATGAGGTTATTTACCAGATCAGATTTTGACGGCTTGGCCTGCGGGGCGTTATTATCATACTTGGGATTAATAGATGATTGGAAATTTGTCCATCCAAAAGATATACAAGACGGTTTAATCGAAGCTACAGATAACGATATTTTAGCGAATATTCCCTACATAAAGGGCTGTAAATTGTGGTTTGATCATCATTCCAGCGAATCAGAAAGACTAGGTAATGATATATTTTTTGAAGGTGTATCAAAACAAGCTCCAAGCTGTGCGCGCGTAGTATATGAATACTACGGCGGTGACGCCAAATTAGGCAAATTCGCAGAAATGATACATTATGTTGATAAAGTGGATTCCGGCGATTTAAGCGCTGATGAAATTTTAAACCCAAAAGACTGGGTATTATTGGGATTTATCATGGATCCGCGCACAGGGCTTGGCAGATTCCGCAATTTTACCATCAGTAATTACGATTTAATGGCAGTTTTGGCAAAAGCATGCGCCGAAAAATCAATTAAGGAAATCCTGGATCTTTCTGATGTAAAAGAACGTCTTGATTTGTATTACCAGCAAAAAGATCTATTTACAAATATGATCAAAGATCACGCACAGGTTTGCGGAAATATAATAAAAGTTGACCTTCGTGATGTAGATACCATTTACGCCGGTAATAGATTCATCATTTATACGCTTTTCCCCGAGCAGAATATTTCAATTTGGATTGTAGACGGGCGGAATAAGTCTAATGTAGCCATTACACTCGGTCACAGCATCATTAACCGTTCCAGCACTGCGGATGTCGGTTCCATGCTGCTCGGTTATGGCGGCGGCGGGCATAAACAGGTTGGTACTTGCCAGGTAACTTATGAAGACGCAGATAAAATCATAGCGGAAATCATAGATAGAATTACACAGGCTTAAAACGTAAAAATAGCTGTTTTTTATCAATATTGTACAAAAATCGTAAAAATGTATAAATAATTGTACTATAGTTATATATATTTGTTAAAGTACGGGTAATATCTTGAAAAAATATTGGAAATTCTATAATGTAAAAGTATGTCAGTAAAAAAGTCTATTATACCGCTATCAAAAGTATTATCATCGCAGAACGAAAAGAGTGTGAATAAACTCTATATAGACATTATTATAAACGAAGAAATCCACATTTTCTGTTTAAACAATGAAACACAAAAAAAACGCCTTATGCCGTTTAAAGTCCTTTATGATAATCATGAAAGTTTTTGGCTGCAAAGCGGAAACTGGGATTACTATCTTACAGAAGAAGGTTTTAATAAATTAAAAGAAAAATTTAATGAAAAACCGGATGTTTGGGAAGCGGATATGTCAAAAACCATAAAAGCTCCCGAAACAGCAGTTGATAATAAAAAAGATGACAAAATAGATGATGATATCGAAGAGCTTGAAGTTGAAGTAGGATATGGAAACGAATATACATATTTTGCCAATATGCCTCTTAAAGAAAAAGTTGATTATTTAAAACACGATAAAAAACGATTAAGCGAAATCCTTGCGCAAAAATATAAAAACGAAGCTGAAGTTACAGAAGCTCTTGTAGATACAGCCAAAGACGCCGCTTTAATAAACCACGCTGCTTTGGAAGATGCCTTGCGTCTTGCCGATGATGAAGCCAAAAAACTCACTCAGGAACTTGTAAATTCTACACATGATATGGTAAAGTCATCAGCTCAGTTAATATCAGAAAATATTTTCAGTAATGAATTAATGAACATCCTTGTAGAAAAATCCAACGGCACTATTGTACAGCACATGACCAGGGTGTATCTTAACGGATTATCGTTTTTATCTTATTATAACAATCTTGTTTCTACATCAAGCGCAATACAAAAAATGCGAATATCGTTTGCTTCCAAGTATCGCAATTTTTATCATAAACTGCTTCCGCATATGAATATTGATGATATAATCCTTGAGCGTATATTTTACGGAGGTATGAGGGCAATTCCTCCTGATTTATATTTTAAATGGGCTGTCGGTTTTTTAATTCACGATATCGGCAAAGCGAACGCTGTTGAGTACCACGAAGGTGAAGAAAAATATAACCGCAATATCGTTATTGACCATGTAAAACAGGGTTATAAATCCATTATGAATAAAACCAATTATCCGATGGAAGCAAGTCTTATTACAGGTTATCATCACGAATACTACGGTGATCCGACAGGTTACGGTTATTTTAGGGCGTACCTTGAACAGTATAAAAAAGCCAATCCAAGCGCAAAACAAGATTACTGCATCACTTATGATTTGGAACCCATTTTGGATTACCGTGCGCTTGCCTATTTTCCCGCAAAAGTCCTGGAAATAATTGATGTTTATGATAGTGTTACAGACCCCCACCGAGTCTACCGCAAATCAATGACACCGGAAGAAGCTCTTGTTATGATGCGTGAAGAATTTGTAGAAAGAAATCAAAAAATAGACGTTATACTTTTTGACATTTTTACAATGTATATTAACGATAAAGAAAAACAAAAAGCCGCTTGATTTAAAGCAATTAATTGCAAAATGTATGCTTATTACTTTTTTCACAGGCTTGCGCGAAAACCCCCGCAGGTAACAATTGAAATGTATGCCTATTAAACTATCTAAATAGGCAGCGCAGCCTGCGTGCCGAGCAAAACTTTTGGAGGAACCTGCTACAGAGCTGGTCTTTACTTCGTAAAGCCCTTTATCTCTTCCGCAGAGAATTCCAAAGATAGTTTTGTCGTCTCGCAGTCTCCCTGCCTATAAGTTATATTAGAGCATACATTTCTAATTAATTAAAAGTTTTTTTATGCATCACCTTAAAACAAGAGTTTTGCATCTGTGACAGTTTTGTTACTTCTTTTTTCGCTGCTACCCCTGCTTACATCCAGCACTCCCACTTTTGTACCTGGCTTTAATTAATAATGTTACTTAGCTTTTATCTGCTAGCTATTAGTTATTTACCTTATTAATCAAGGATTAAAAGGATACACAAACATATCTATTGTGAAAAGCAGTCATATATCGCTGTTTAGTCTTTTCGCTGTTCACCTTATGAAGGTTTTTCTAACGAACTAAACTAATCATTGTGTTCTATGACAGCTAACAACATCTATATTTCATACTGTCTACCTCCAAGCATCTAATAGATTATCTCATATATTTTAATTATTATAAACCGCCTTCCAGCCAAAGAATAGTACTATCTATTTTACTTCTTACGATATATCCGCCTTTAACAACCCCATCATAATCAGTTCTTCCGGCAGTTATAAAAGTAAAATCAGAAGTTTCAATATAAGATAATATATCATTAATATTTGTAAATTCTTTAGGTTCTGTTATTGCTAATATATTATCTTTTGATATTACATTATAACGTAAATTATCTATATAAAACTCTGCAAAGTATGCCTCTACATCTTTTCTTTCTTCTATAATGATACTTTTTTCATTTTGATTTATAATATTTATGTTATAAAAAAATATTTCAGATTCAGTATTTATATTAAAAAAAGGATACACATATATGTAACATCCATATTGTCTTTCAAACTCTATTATATAATCTATTTGTGTAAATAATCTAAACCTTTTTGTTTTGTTTAACTTTAAATTAACTTTTTCGTTGTTTTGGAATTTCAATTTAATATTTTCATCAGAATATGTACTGTAATTCCTCCAAGAAATTTCATAAACATTACAGGAATTCATTGAAAAAGTTATACTAATTATGATAAGGATTGTTAAACATTTGGCTGTATTCTGTGTCAAAAAATGTCTCCTTATTATTTATAAAATCCATTTATTAAATAATAAAACTGTATTTAACTTTTCTGAATATTTATTGAGAAACAACAAAGTATTTTTTTAGTAAATCCAAATCCAGCTCGGGATACACGGGGAATTTTTCCATTAAAGTTTTGACACGAATATGAACTTCTTCTTTTACAGCAGCATCGATATTGTATTTTGCCTTGCTGTTTTTGGATGGGTCTTTTTTATCTTTTGCCTGGGTTGTGTTTTTAATAACTTTTGCCATAAGCTCACCAAGCTCTGCCATCTGTATTTCTTCCATGCCAAGAGTTGTAACAGCTGCAGTTCCGACTCTAATCCCGGATGTATACCAGGGACCGTTTGGATCACGGGGAAGGCTGTTTCGGTTAAGCGTTATGTGACATTCGTGTAAAGCGCTTTCCGCCTGCCTGCCTGTAATGCCGGCTTTATCAACATTAATTAAAATAAGATGATTATCGGTTCCGCCTGTAAGCACATCAAGACCGTTTTTTATGCAGGAAGCTGCCAAAGCCTTGCAGTTATCTACAACTTTTTTTGCGTATTGTTTAAAATCGGCGGAGGCAGCTTCACGGAAAGCGATTGCTTTTGCCGCTATCACATGCGGCAACGGACCTCCCATTGTAAGCGGACATCCTTTATCCAGCGCATCGGCAAATTCTTTTGTAGAAAGCACAAGTCCCGCTCTGGGACCTCTTAGCGTTTTATGAGTTGTGCTTGTAACAACATGCGCCCAGGGAACAGGATCATATTCGCCTGTAAAAATCTTACCCGCAACAAGACCGGCAAAATGAGCCATATCTACCATAAAAACAGCATTAACCTTGTCGGCGATTTCTCTCATTCGTTTAAAGTTGATCTTTCGCGGATACGCCGAATAACCTGCCAATAGGATAAGAGGTTTTACTTTTACCGCTTGTTTTTCAATTTCATCGTAATCCATAAGACCGTCTTTATCAGAAACCGAATAGCTGTATACATCGAACATCCGGCTTGTCATATTGTAACGGTAGCCATGTGTAAGATGTCCGCCGGAATAATAATCCAATCCCAAAAGACGCTGGTTTCCAAGACTGTTTTTAAGTTCTTTCCATTTATCATCATCAAGTTTATAAAGATTTGTTTCGCCGAATTTTTCCATCAAGGGATATTCGACTCTTGTGCTAAGAATAGCCCAATAAGCCAGAACATTGGCATCCGCTCCGCAATGCGCCTGTACATTTGCGTATTCAGCGCCAAAAAGTCCGCAGGCTTCCTTTGAAGCAAGCATTTCAATATCATCCACATTTTCATTTCCGGCGTAAAAACGGTGGTTAGGAACACCTTCGGCATATTTGTCTGTTAAAAGGTTCCCCATCGCAAGCTGCACTGCCATAGAACAGTAGTTTTCGCTGGCAATTAGCTTTACCCTTTTGCGCTGATTTTCCAGCTCTTTAACAATAGAGCAGGCAATTTGAGGAGTAACCTTTGAAATTTCCATTAAACTGCAAAGGTAAGCCAGAAGATTTGTGTCTATTTTATCACGCGAAACAGCGGCAATATAATCCGCAACAGGGTTATTATTCATAAAGATACTGTAGCATATAAATGTAAATCGTTCAATGGATTTTAAAAACTTGACACTATAAAAACATAATGTTATACATTATTGAAGAAGGTTTACTTTGAAAGATAAAACAAAACCATTCATGTTTTTTATTTTTATAGCAATAATCGGTATATTTTTTACTGCCTGCGATGGTAGCAGAAAAAATGGAAATGAAGCGATTTTAGAATTTGATATAGAAATAAACGAAAATGAATCAATAATTTTTGAAATACAGGATCAGTACAGAGAGTTTGTCTTTGAAAAATTAACAGAAAATAATTGTACAATAACAATATTTGCTGAAGCTAGACCTGAATATGAAGAAAATATAAGGAATGAAAGATATAGAATAGAAATAAAAAATAATTTACATGATACAATTATAGAAATAGAAAATTTTTTTACCAGACCTGAACCAAGAATATATTGGATAAATGACAAATTATTAAGGATAGATTGCGGCAGTTCATTAGCTCCAAGCGTTTATTCATATTTTTATTCAAGAGATCGGCATATACTATCAGATAGGTTTGATCTTGCTACAGGAATAATTGATGTTAATAATAGTTTGATTTTATGTGCTGTTTTTGATTTTACAATATATAAAATATTTGAACCAGAAATATATAAAAAATTAGATATTCAATCTGATAATAACGACGATATTTTCTGGTTTATTATTGGGAATAATTCATATTTTGAAAATAAAGCTATATTTTTAGAATACTATGATGAAAACAACGAACTAAAAACAGAAGTAATAAATTTGGTAAATAGCGGGTTATATTAAATATAAAACGCCTATTTCTTCCCTAAACCTATAAAGTATGTTTCCATTGATTCGCCGCGGCAGGCTTGCGGTTTAAATGTTTTAACTGTTTTAAAAAGCGTTCTCATGTGTTTTAAAAGCGCGTCAATACCGCTGCCCTGGAAAACTTTAAGAACAAGATTGCCGCCGGGTGCAAGTGCAGTTTCGCCATAGGATATAACAGTTTGCGAAAGTTCAATAGAACGTGCGGCGTCAACCATGTGGCTGCCTGTTGTATTTGGAGCAGCATCGCTTATAATAACTGTATAAGGTCCTTTTGACAAAATAGTCTTGCGGACATCATCTTCTGTTACATCACCTTGAATAAAGAAAAAATTACTTCCGTCAAATAAACCTTTGTTTTTAGAATCGTTGTCAAACTCCCGCGACAAAGGACAAAGGTCTGCTGCTGCAAGAAAGCCTTTGCCGCAAGCAAATTTACGCAGTACATAAAGACTCCAGCTTCCGGGAGCAGCTCCTATGTCCAATACACGTTTAACCGCTGCTTTACCTTCTATTTTAACATTTACGTTAAATAAATTAAACTTTTCATCGATTTCTTTTAACTTATATACAGAACGGGCAGGATACCCTTCTTTGCGTGCTTTTAACTGCCAGAAATCTGCTTTCTTGTAATCTGCCATTTATTGGATTATAATAACTTATGAATCAAGAGTATACAGAGTTATTAAAAAAAATCGAAGCGCAGCTTAGCCGCTGGCTTCCTGATAATCCGCAATCCGTGTGGACTGGAGAAGTTTTTGCGGACATTGGAACAGAAATTCTAACGTTAAAGGAAAATGAACATCAATCTTTACATTCGCTTCTTACACCGGTAAAAGAACTGATTAACCGTGGCGGAAAAAGATGGAGACCTCTTTTAATGACGCTCGTTTGCCAAGCTCTCGGAGGCGGCGAAAATTCAATTCCTCTTTCGCCTTTGGTTGAATTTCCGCATAACGCCAGTTTAATTCATGACGATATCGAAGACGATTCCGATGAAAGACGGGGAAAACCTGCCATTCACAAGCTCTTTGGTGTTGATACGGCGGTAAACTCCGCTTCTTTCCTTTATTTTCTTGCAACATGCTGCATAGAAAATTGCGGTGTAAAAAACAAGGATTATATTTACAAACTTTGGACAGATTGTATGCGAAGGCTCCATATGGGACAGGCAATGGATATAAACTGGCATCGCAATATATCTATTGTCCCTGATATCGATGATTATTTTTTAATGTGTAAATTAAAAACAGGAAGTCTTGCCCGCCTTGCAGTCGAGTTAGGTGCACATGCAGCAGGCGCAGAATTGGAAACCGCACAAGTCTTGGGAAAAGCCGCTGATTTGATGGGTGTTGGTTTTCAAATATTGGATGATGTAAAAAACCTGACAACAGGAGCACCTGGTAAAAAACGAGGAGACGATGTTGTCGAAGGAAAAAAAGGGCTTCCGGTTCTTTTATATTTGCAAAAACATCCGGAAAAACGGGAAATGATTTTTTATTATTTTCACGTAGCAAAAGAAGAAGGAACCAGAGCCCCGGAAGTTGACGATTTTATCGATGCTTTAACAGGCGCAGGTGTTTTCCAGGAAGCACAGGAAAAAGGACAGGCTTTCTTAAATGAAGCCGGTGAAATATTTAACTCTCAATTTAAGAATTTAAATGAAGGTAAACTTGATTTACTGAATGATTTTATAAAATTAATTAGTTAAATCAGAGGTTTCAGTGAAAAGTATGTATATAAGCGAAATATGGTCAGTTCTCAAAACAAGCCACGGCAATGCCATATTATTAAAGCCGAAAGAAAAGGATGTCGCAGTACCTATTTTTATAGGCACTTTGGAAATGCAGTCAATTTTGATTGGCAAGGAAGGAATGAAACTTTCAAGACCTCATACCCACGACCTTTTTTTAAATATGCTGTCTCGTGTAAATCTTTCGATTAAAAAAGTAGAAGTTTATGAATTAAAAGACGATGTTTTTCATGCACGTTTGGTAGTTACAGGCGGTGAATATACAAAAGAAAACCCCCTTACTTTAGACAGCCGCCCTTCAGACGCTTTTGCCATAGCCGCCCGGAAAAAATGCCCAATTTACCTGGCTTCTTCCATAATTGAACAAACCGCTGTCCCTTTATCTTACTTTATTGACGAACTTAAAGAAGATTCAGAAGAACAGTACAGATCATTGCGGGAGCAGCTGGAACAGGCTGTCGCCGAGGAAGAATACGAGCAGGCGGCAGAAATCCGGGATTTATTGAAAATACTGGAAAACGAGGATGATGAAGGTGACTGACACCCTTGTTTAAAACGAATAACCAATTCTTGCGTTTAATTTGATTAAAGTACCGCCAAAATCATCATTTACATTGACTTCCAAAGCCCAAGAAACTAAAATTAAATCAGGCGGAAAAAATGATAAATATAATAAAGCAATTCTTCAATAAAAGAGCACAAAGAAAAAGAGAAATCGAACAAAAAAGAAGGGAAGAATTTGAACTGTTAAGGCAAAAGCAAAAAGAAAATGAAGCCTTTGTATTAAACGTAAAAAACGGATTAAACGAAATACAAAAAACATATAAGGAACTGGAAGACACAGAAAAAAGATGCTTTGAAATATTTCGGGAGCTGGAAGATAAGTCAATGCAAATTGAAACACTAAGCGAAAAATCCTATAAATTTATTTTTAAATTAATAAATGACTGGAATATCAGAAAACTGACAAATCAATGCAAAAAACAAAAACAGCAATTAGAAAAATATTCCGGTTTATTAAGTGACAAAAAAGAAGAATTAAGATTCTCTTTAAGTGAACTTTTAAATTCTGTTAATTGAGCCGGTTTAAATATCATCGTTTCTTGGTCTTTATTTCTTGTTTGCCAAAATAATTAAAAGCGCAATGTCTCCCTGGCGCACACCAGGTATCCGAGTCGCCTGCCCGACATTGAGGGGTCTAACGGATACCAGTTTTTCTCTTGCTTCCGCAGAAAGCCCCGTAATGGATTTATAGTCCAAATTGGGATCTAGTTTGATAGCGTCCATTTTAGCGGCTTTTGCGGCAAAGCGTTTTTCTTTTTCAACGTAGCCTTCGTATTTTTTATCGAGCAATACTCTTTCAACAAGTTCCGGCGCAAAATGCTCGATGGATTCACGTTGAATAAGCAATTCTTTAATCTCATCCAATGTTTTTGTTTTTTCCATAAAAAGTTCCCAGCGGCTGTCGTTTATTAATCCCGCTTGCCTGCCTTTGGGAGTAAGCCTTGTGTCGGCGGTGTCATGGCGCAGCATTAGGCGGTGTTCTGCTCTGCTTGTAAACATACGGTAGGGTTCTTTTGTACCAAGTGTTGTAAGGTCGTCTACAAGTACACCGATGTAGGCTTCAGCCCGCCCTAAAATTATCGGAGACTGGTTTTGCATTTTCATCACGGCATTGAGCCCTGCGATTAATCCTTGCGCCGCTGCTTCTTCGTAACCGGAACTGCCGTTTGTCTGCCCTGCCGAGAAAAATCCTGACAGCCGCTTTGATTCCAGCGATGGATATAAATCCAATGGATCAAGATAATCGTATTCAACAGCATAAGCCGGGCGCACAATTTTTGCTTCTTCCGAACCGGGAATGCTGTGTATAAAATCATGCTGGACATCTTCGGGTAAAGAACTGGATGCGCCGTTCATATACATTTCGTTAGTGGAAAGTCCTTCCGGTTCAATAAAAATATGATGGCGATCCCGCTGCGCAAAACGTACTACTTTATCTTCGATAGAAGGACAGTAACGCGCTCCCGTGCCGGAAATTTTTCCGCCGTATAAAGGTGAGCGGTGAATGTTCGCCCTTATTATTTCATGTGTCTTTTCTGTTGTGAATGTCACATAACACGGAAGTGATGGTCTGTTTGTTAAACTGGAATAAAAATCCGAATCGGCAGTAAAAGAAAAAGGAAACATTTGCTCGCCGTCTTGTTTTTCCATAACAGAGTAATCGATAGAATCGCCGTTAATTCGCGCCGGCGTTCCTGTTTTTAATCTGCCGACAGAAAATCCAAGACGGCGCAAAGATGTTCCAAACCCTGCCGCCGCTTCTTCGCCAAGACGCCCCTGCGGTGTTTCATATTCGCCGATAAATATTTTACCATCCAAAAAAGTGCCGGCAGCAAGAATTACCGTGCGTGCAGAAATTTTATGTCCTCTTCTTGTTTTAACACCTATAACTTTGCCGCACACGTATCGGGTTTTGTCCGTATCATCGATTAATAAATCTGTAACAGTATCCATAAAAATAGTAAGATTTTTTTGTTTTTCTAAACATGAACGGGCTGCTTTTTGATAAGCGTGTTTGTCAGCCTGCGCTCTTGGCGCTTGCACGGCAGGTCCCCTTGATCGGTTTAATACACGGTACTGGATCATTGTGGCGTCTATCAATTTTGCCATCTCTCCGCCAAGAGCGTCTACTTCGCGTACAAGGTTGCCTTTGGAAAGTCCGCCGATCGCAGGGTTACAGGAAAGTGCTCCTATGTTATCAGGATTTTGTGTAATAAGTAAAGCGGAAAAACCAAGACGGCTTACCGCAAGGGATGCTTCAATGCCGGCATGTCCGCCGCCTATTACAATACAATCGTAATCCATTTATTCCATTTCCTACTTTCCAACACAAAATCTGCTGAACATTTCTTCCAGTATATCGGCGGTTGAAACCTCTCCTGTAATTTCACCTAACGAGTTTACCGCTTCCCTTATTAACGGCGCGATTAAATCAAGCGGCTCGTTATTTTCAGACATAACAAGGGCTTCTTTCAAAAGCGAACAGGCGCTGTCAACAAGTTTTTTTTGGCGTTCAGTGCCAATTCCAATAGAAGCAGCATTAGGTTCGTCAAACAATTGAAAAACATCAGTTTGCTTTTTTATAACCGCGGCAACCGTTGAAAAAAGCTGCGCTAAACCTTGACCTGTTTTCGCGCTTATACTTATATACCCATCCGGTGATGGTTTAATATCAGATTTATTCCAGATAAATATGTATTTATCTTCGGTGTTTTGTAAAGCTAAAAATTCATAATCATCATCTGTTATACCCATCTCTCCGTCAATTAAATACAGAACAATATCCGCTTCCTGTAAAAGTGTTCGGCTGCGCTGTACACCGATTTTTTCGACCGAATCATTTGTTTCACGCAAGCCTGCCGTGTCGATAAGGCGGACAGGGATTCCTTCTACCGAAACAAAGGCTTCGATCCAGTCACGGGTGGTTCCCGGTATATCGGTAACAATCGAGCGGTCTTCTTTTAAAAAAGAATTAAAAAGACTGGACTTACCCGAGTTTGGACAGCCTGCAATTACAATTGTAACTCCCTGCTGGTAAAGTCTTTCAAGTAACCAGGAGTCAGATAACTTTTTTAACTTTTTCAGCGCATCACGCGCGATTTCCTTGTTTGGAAGTTTACCGGCAATTTCATCTGATGCTCCCGCGTCAAAATCGGCGCTTATTTCATCCTCGGAATAATCAAGATAGATTTCTGCCGTGGCTAGAACCTGCACAAGCAAAGCCTTTATATCGTTAATTTCTTTTTGAAGTGAGCCGCAAAGACGGCTGACTGCATGACGGCGTGAAACATCTGTTTTTGCGTTAACAAGTTCTATCACAGATTCGCTTTTTGTAAGATCGATTTTCCCGTTCATAAATGCACGAAATGTAAACTCGCCTGCAAGCGCGTCACGGTAACCTGCATCTTTTAAAACAGCCATTACCGCTTTCCACGCCGAATGTCCGCCATGACAGCTAATGTCAATACTGTCCTCTCCTGTGTAACTTTTGGGTGCTCTAAATATAGAAATAACAACTTCGTCAATTTTTTCGCTTTCTTCTTTTGAAACAATCCATCCGTGTATAACTGTATTTCCCTCAGCCTCTGTAAGCAAAGTTTTTTTATTAGACGGCGCGAAAACAGAAGAAAAAAGCTCTATCGAACCTGCGCCGGAACAGCGGATTACAGTTAAAGCGCAGCTTCCGGGTATTGTAGCTAAAGCGGCGATTGGAGCTTCGTCGCCGTAACCTGCGCTTTTTAGATCAGAGTGCTGCATTTAAAATCCTGTAAAAAAATTTTGGCGCAGGCGGTTTACAGAAGAGACTTGAGAACCGGTCGGTTTAACCGAAGCAATTGCCGCAGCCATCATATTATTAATAACATTCTGCAAAATAATTTTATCTGCGCTGATTAAAACAAAAAATATATAAACTTCAGAAGGAGTATTTAACAATGTTTCAAAATCTTCATCCTGGTCAATAATATTATCTACATTTAATTTTATCCAATATACATCCTCTTTAATCGTACCAGGATAAACATTATTATACGCACTTTTTATAAATTTTTCAAAAAACTCTCCATATTCATAATCAGGATACATAAAAGAGGATTGTATTATTCTTTTTTCAATTCTTGCGGCTGCCAGCATCGGAAAATCATGCGTAGCCGAAAAAAAATTCCCCCATCTGTTTAAAGCATTAAAATTTTCACCTTCATTAATTCCAATAAAAATATATTTATCATTGAAACGATCCAGTTTTTCAACTTCTTCAATTCCTCCGCTCAAATAAACACGCAGCCAATCCGGCAAAGAAGCGGCTGTCATTCCGCTTTTTGTTTCAATAATTTTCTGAGTATCAACTTCGATTGTTTTAAATTGACTGTAATAACTGCTGTCCGGAATAGGAATAAAAGTAGAACGGTTCTGTCCAAGACACGAAGAAAAAATTATTACACTTAAAATAAAAATAATTGAAGATAACTTTGTTTTCATACAAGTGATATTAATTTGCGGATGTCACAAGCGGCGGTGAATCGGAAAGCGCTTTTAATTCTGCAGCAATAATTTCCATTGGCGGCATATAATAAAGAGCAATCTCGTCCCAGAGCATGTTTAAAGTATTATTTGGTTTATTATCGGTTTCAGAATTATTCTCCTGGGGATATCCAAGAGAAATTTGAAATTCACCGTCAACACTTACGTTAAGACTAATAACATTTGCTGTATTACTATTAATTGTATTGTCTAAAATATTAATTTGCGCAGATAGCGAACCCGGGCGGACTGAAAAATTAATTCCCGCAGTTATGAAAAGCGGTTTATTATCCGGATCAACTAAACTGTCAGGTAAATTAACAACCTGCGAAACAGTCCTTAACGGGGACGTTAATGTCAGAATTAAGTTTTTACCTTCCATAGACAAATTCATATTCACATCATTTGAAATTCCAAATTGTGCCGATAAAATACCGCCGTCGTTAATCGGCATAAACCTGAATAAAATCTGATAGGTTTTTACATTATTATTGTTTGGAATTAAAACTTTGGGTAAATTTACAATATTGCCGGAACCTGTAGCAATTCCATAAGTTCTGTTAGCACCCATCCAAACCAGGTTATTTCTGGCAGCAGGTCTTAAGGAGCGTTCTGCGGAAGTAAACATTTTTGAATCCAGTAAATTGCCTTCCAGTGTATACCAGTGTACAAGCTGCGATACATTTTGGGAAATCATGTGAACATCAATCGCCATGGAAGAAACAAGAAGCGATACATCACGCCTGTATCCTGCAAGTCTGTCATCATTTTTTACAGGAAAAACTTCAGCTCGAATAGTATAAAAACCGCTTTGCTCGGGAGTTTTCCAGAATAGAAGACCTGCGCCGTCAGAATATTTTCCTTCGCTTATTTTATTTCTGCCTTCATACCAGATAATGTATGGATCAAAATGACTGATAAAATCAATATCAGCTTCCAGCATTACAACCGTTCCCCTTGGAATAAGCTGGGAACTTTTGGTAACGCCGGGAAGATATACATTTATTCCATCATAAGAAAAAATCGCGTTACTTAAATAATATATATGTTTTTCATTCCTTTGCAGAATGTTCCGTCCGCTCATAACCTGAGAAACCATAATATACCTGCCGGCAGGTAAGCCGCTTGGCATTGGGAAAACAGGTAACCTGTCATCAAGACTATTTACATTAATAACCAGTTCATCGGTTTCATCCTGAGAAATATCCCTATCGAGGCTGTATAAAACCCTTCGTCCTATTACTTCTCCATTTTGATTTCTTAAAAATACCATTAAAGCTGTAACATCTTTATCATTGGAAACAGGATCTTCAAATGAAAGGAGAATTCTGTCACTTGAAGTGATAAAGGAACATTCATCCAGCGGAGTGTTATTTACCTGTACATTTAATTTATAGTTTCCGGCGGAGGGTAAAATGGTATCGATAGCATCACAGCTGCAAAAAAGAGCTGCAAAAAAGACGAGAATTACTAAAATCTTAATAAAATTACGAAAACACATACCCAATATTAATATAACACCAAAGTACATAGATAATCAACTATATATAAAATCTTTTTCCTGTTAATATATTGTTATGCGGATAAAAGCATTAATATACCTGGACAGATTTAAAGAAAATATCAATCTTGTAAAAGATAAAATCGGCGAAAAAAGGCTGATTTGCGTACCAATTAAAGCTGATGCCTATGGTCACGGAGCGCTGCAAATAGCCAAAACAAGCCTTGAAAGCGGAGCTTTTTGCTTTGGTGTAGCGGCGGTATCTGAGGGTGTGGAATTAAGAAAAGGGGGGATAAAAGCGCCGATTTTGGTATTTTCACAGTCCAATCCTGATGATATACCGGAAATTATCGAAAATAACCTTACTCCGTTTATTTCAGATATTGAATTTGCTTCCATTTTAAATGAGGAAGCCGGGTTAAAAAACGCCAAATTATCGATTCATATAAAAATTGATACCGGAATGGGACGAATGGGCTGCTCAATTGATGAAGCCCTGCAGCTAACCCATCATATAATGTCATGTTCGAACCTAAAACTGGAAGGAATTGCCACTCATTTGGCAGTTTCCGATTCAAACGAAAAAGAAGACACCGAATTTACAAAAATTCAAATTGAACGCTTTAAGACAGTAATCGATAAAATCCGCGCTGAAGGCATTGATCCCGGTATTGTCCATGCCGCAAACTCCGGCGCTATTTTGCAGCATCCCGAATCCTATCTGGATATGGTAAGACCCGGTCTTTTACTTTACGGATATAACACTGTAAATGATGATTCGGTAAAACCTGTCATGGAACTTAGAAGTACAGTAGTATTGATAAAAAAAATAAAAAAAGGCGAAACTGTTTCTTACGGCAGAACATGGACTGCAGATAAAGATACATTTATCGCCATTATATCTGCAGGTTATGCTGACGGGCTTCCGCGCCTTGCAAGCAATAAATGGCAGGTAACAATTAACGGTAAAACTTTTCCGCTTATTGGGCGAGTCAGCATGGATCAATGCTGTGTTAATTTATGTACTGATGATGTAAAAAACCTGCCTGTTAAACGCTGGGATGAAGTTATTATTTTCGGCGCTTTAAAACAAGATGCCGCTTCATTAGCACAAATTGCCCAAACCATTCCTTACGAAATAACATGTAATATCAATATGAGAGTTCCAAGGGTATATATTTAATTCCAAAAAATCATTATTATAAACACGGAGGAAAAAATGAATCCTTTTTATTTAAACTTAAACGAAGAAGATGACGATTCCCGGGAAAATGATAAACCGGCGCAGATAGATCCGCTTGCAACCAGGATGTTAAAAACAAGAACTATTTTGCTTTCCGGCGAAATAAATAAAGAATTGGCAGAAAAAACCATACGCCAGTTATTGTTACTGGAAGATATGAGCGATGATCCTATCCGTATTTTTATCGATTCTCCCGGCGGAGATGCGGATGCAGGTTACGCAATCTTCGACATGATTCGTTTTATAAAACCGCAGGTTTGGACAATCGGTATGGGGCTTGTCGCAAGCGCCGCCGCTATTATTCAACTGGCTTCCCCAAAATTACAGCGCGTGGGGCTTCCTAACAGTCATTATCTGATTCACCAGCCGCTTTCAGGTATTAGGGGTGTGGCTACAGATATAGAAATACACGCAAACGAGCTTGAAAAACTGCGGGAAAAAATAAACCTGCTTATCGCGGAAGAAACCGGCAATCCTTTTGTGCAAGTAGAAAAAGATACAGATCGCGACTACTGGATGAGCGCAAGCGAAGCTGTGAAATACGGCCTAATTAACAAAGTCATCACAAAAAGAGACGAAATTTGAAAACAATAAACACGGATTTTCACGAATTAACGCAGATAAGAATAAAAACTAATAATTAATCCGCGTTAATCCGTATAATCTGCGTTCCATGTTATCAAAGAATTCTTAAGGATTTTCGTAGCTTGCGTACATGAAGCGGCGGATCTTCTGCTGCGCGTTCTTTTCAAACTGTTCGTTGCGCACACAGAAATCTCCGATCTTTTTGTATACAGGAAGCGAGCGATTGGCTTCTTCAACTTCCTTTTTAATTAAATCTTTTATAAAAGAATCATCATTTTCTTTGCCGGGGAAATCAACTTTGATATTTTCAAAGTTGGGAACCGCTACTGTATAAATAATTTCGCCGCTTGGTGTTTTTCTGCCGACAACAAGTACTTCTGCGATAATTCGAGAACCTGCAAAATGCGCTTCGACTTCTTCGGGGTATACGTTTTTTCCGCCGGAGCCGACTATAAGATTTTTCTTGCGGCCTTTGATAAAAATAAAACCTTTTTCATCGCGGTAACCGAGGTCGCCTGTTAAAAGATAACCGTCTTCGTTTATAACTTCTTTTGTAGCTTCGTCATTTTCAAAATAACCGAGCATTACAGAAGGCGACTTACAGGCGATCTCTCCGATGCCTTCGGGGGTGGGGTCTAGTATTTGAACATCAGTATAACTTACAGGAAGCCCGACCGATTCATTGTTTTTATGACGCGGAGTATTTACAGTTATTAACGGAGAGTTTTCGCTCATGCCGTAACCTTGCACTATATTAAAACCAAATGAATCAAAAAAATCGGCTGTTTTAATACTTAAAGGTCCGCCGCCTGCAACCATTATCTTTATTGATAAAAGCCCGGCTTTTTTGCGTATTAAACGTAATGCTTTTCTGCCAAAATCAGGGTTTCCTTTGTTGGCTTCGGCAAGAGCTTTTTTACGCAGCATATTTAACGGAACTCTTAGAACCGGAGAAAGTTTTTGATAACCTGTATTTATAGCTGTCATCACTTTGTCATAAAGCAATGGAACACCAATAAGAAATGTAACTCCCGCATCTCTGATGTCGTCGATTACAACTTTACCGACAATTTTTTCTACGATTACAACAGGGACTCCGCTGGCAAACGGAGCTATAAAAGAACAGGTTGTAGGATATGTGTGATGTAAAGGCAGAACATCGATAAAAACATCTTTATCATTCGGCTGCAAAATACGTATTGCGGCGCTTGCATTGGCGATTATATTTTTATGCGAAAGAGTTACGCCTTTTGCAAAACCTGTGGTTCCCGATGTAAATACAATCGAAGCAGGATGATTATAAGCGATACTGTCTGGATTAGGTAAAACTTGATTATCCGCGTCTTTGCCGAAAGATTCATATTCTGTTTCTATACCTTCAGGCGCATCATCGCTTTCAGGGCTGATACACACTGTAGCTGCCATCGAAATTCCGTTAGAGGGAAGTGAGGCTGCAAATTCTTTTTTTCTTCCCGAATAAAAAAACGCTTTTGCTCTAGTAATTTTTATGATATTTAAACATTCCTGTTCTGTAACAAGGAAATCGACAGGTACTATTGAAAGACCGGCAATAACAGCTCCCATCCAGATTGACATCCAGCCGGGTCTGTTTTCCGACCAAATTACAACCCGGTCGCCTTTAACCAATCCTGCGGCTAAAAGTCCGCGTGCGACTCTGCGGCACTCTTCGTTAAATCTTGAAAAAGTCCAGCGGGTAAAATCTTTTTGTTTGCTTGTTCGGTAAAGAATAAAATCCTTGTTAGCGTGTTTTACAGCCAAGTGTTCGAGTAATTGGGCGAAGTTCGCTTGAGGAATATCAGGCAGATTAGAAACATAGTCTTCAAATTTTAACATAATGTACCTCTTTCATAGAATTGTTAAGTTGGGTTCATTATAAACAGAATTTGAAATTTTGTCAAAATAAAAATGGAAAAAAACGCAACTTTTTTATAAATTTTGTGTCAGCAGGAAATTTGCATATTTACATATACATTAAGGTCGCTGCCGAAATGCGCCCCCTTCACCTCGGGAATAACTCGGTTCAGGGGGAACGCTTTCCGCAGCGACCTATAACAATTTGTATTTATAACACTCTCTTACTTAACCAATATTAATAAGTAGCGCTTCTTTCCCGCGCGGATGATAAGTTCGCCATCGGAATTTAATCTGTCTGAGCCAATCATAACTGCGGGATCACCAATGTTTACAAGTTCGCCGCTTTTATCGGAAACAAAAGCTCCGCCCTGCTGAACGAGGCGGCGAGCCTCGCTTTTTGTAGGAACTAGTCCTGTATCGCAAAAAAGGTCTACTACGTTATAACCGGCTTCAAAACGAGAACGAGCAGCTTGCGCTTGGGGCATAGAAGATTTATCGCCACCGCCTGAGCCGCTTCCGAATGCAGCTTTAGCTCCTGCAAGAGCTTTGTCGGCTTCGTCTTTACTGTGTATTAAAGCGGTAACTTCCCAGGCGAGGCGTTCTTTGGCTTCGTTGGGGTTTTTACCATCGGCGCAAAGAATACGGCATTCTTCTTCGGGCAGGAAGGTAAACATTAATAAAAAGCGAAGGATGTCGGCATCAGGGATATTTCGTCAATACTGGAAAAAATCATAGGGGGTGGTAACCGCAGGGTCAAGGAAAAGTGCGCCTTTTAAGGTTTTGCCCATTTTTTTACCGTCTGAGGTTGTAACAAGGGGGAATGTAAGCCCGTATGCTTCAGCGCCTTCGACACGGCGTATTAATTCCACACCTGCGACTATATTACCCCATTGGTCATCGCCGCCGATTTGCAAACGGCAGCCGTGACGGCGGTAGAGTTCCAGAAAGTCAAAACTTTGAAGTAACTGGTAGTTAAACTCG
>WQYB01000017.1 GCA_009781475.1 Treponema sp. | reverse complement strand
TATACTACCTGAAGCAGTATCACCAATAATAAATTTTTTCTGTTTTGCCAAACTTTCCAGTTTGTTTTTATATTTTTCATTCATATTATGATTTTATTTGACATATCTTATTATTTCAAGATATAATATCATTTATAACAAGTACTTTGGAGGAATATATGAAACTAAAAATCAAATCCGGAATTTTATTAATAATAATTTTATGTATATTTACAGGATGTATCGGAAAAAACACAAATGCACCTATAATACTGTTTGAAAACGGAAAGTGGGCATCACTGGTTGGAACTGTAACAACAGTAATTCCGGGCGGCGATTCTGTATTGGAGTATTTGCCAAACGGTAATATCAGAATTTTCAACGGCTCGGGAGATACGTTTACATCCTTTACATTTAATTTTTCCAAAAATGTAAACATGGGTTCTCACACCAGATTAATTATAGAACTGGCAACCCCATACCCTGAAGGCGGATGGGTGGGCGCAGGCGCTATTTTTAGAAACGCGGATGACAGCGCCGACAATACATTTTTATGGTGGGGCGGCAAATATTATGACAATGGCGTATTTACTCTTGACGGATTATCAAACGCTCCTTCCAGCAGTGACGGAATTGGTAATGCCGCCAATTGGTTAACTGACAGATTAAACGGTTTTAATTTAACGCCGCTTAATAATGATACAATGCTAATTAAAAGGATCTATGTAGATTCAGCTTCATCAGATACTGCTAATAAAGGAAAATTTGTAAGACCAAATGTTACTTACCCTGCTCCAACCATGTATGTAGCGCTTACTATTGACGATGGACCTACAGGAGCCAATACACTCAAATTACTTGATATCCTTGATGATTGGGATACTCCTGTTCCTGTTACCTGGTTTGTTTTAGGTCAAATGCTTGGAAATCCCGGCAGCCAATTGTTTGGCGATGCACGAATTGCAATGGACAGAAAAATCACGCGGGGTGATGATTTTGCAAATCATTCATGGGGTCATCTGCCAAACGGCATTGGAACATATACAAAAGAACAATTAGAAGATGATTTTAAAATGACACAAAACAGAATACTCGAACTTACAGGTCAAAATGTAAAATGGTTCCGTCATCCGCGCTACGATTCTATCGAAATGAGTCTTAGTATAATAAGTGATATGGGTCTAGTCTGTATCAGAAACGGAGTTAACGGCGATCCAAATGACTGGGATTACAATGTTACAGCTGCCATGTTAGTAGAGAGAATGACAAATAACAGCGCTCTTTATAACGGCCAGGTTTTTTTACTGCATGATTTAAGCCAGGCAAGTACAGCCGAAGCTCTTGAAGAAATTATACATATTTTAAGAACCAAAGGTGTTGGATTTATGACATTGTCTCAATTACAGGCACATACAGGTAAAGTAATAACACCGGGTACTGTAATTTATGATTTTGTACCATAAGTTTTCCAGCTTTACTTTAACTATAATGAGTGGTAAAATTTCTTATGTTTAATTTCTGTCCTAAATGTGCTTCAAAAAAAATAGTTTTTGAAGACGGTAAATGTTTTAAGTGTTCCGATTGTGACTTTTTATACTTTCATAACAATGCCGCAGCAAACGGCTGTCTAATAATAGTGCCTGAAGCTGACGGCAAAGATTCTTCAGAATCAGAACGCCTTGTGCTTCTGGTACGCGGCAGGGAGCCCGGCAAAGGAAAGCTCGACCTGCCAGGCGGTTTTGTCGATGCAGGTGAAGGTATTTATGAAGGTCTTTACCGTGAATTAAAAGAAGAGCTTAATTGGACTCCGCCTATACCTGAAGGAAAAAATTTAAGTGATGTATTTAAACTTTTCGCTTCATTTTCAAATGTATATGAATACAAGGGGATAAAATACAATACCTGTGATATGTTTTTTTATGTATATGCTCCCGGATTAAAAACGGAAGATCTCAAACTGGAAGAGGATGAAGTTAGCGGCGTAAAATTTTTAAGACCTGAAGAGATTGATTTTAATGACATTGCCTTTAATTCTATCGCAAAAGCCATAAAAACCTACCTAAAAATGCCGTTATAATGCAAAATTTCCTCTAATTATATAACATTGACGACTTCACATTGTAATGATAAAATTACAGTAAATAATAACAAGAAAAGGATATCACAATGGCAAATTTAAGAAATAATGGGCAGTTTAGTTTTAATTCAGAAAATGAAGTTGTAATTAAAGAAAAATACGGAGATATGACCAGAGAACCCTGGCTTATGCTTTTGGCAAGAAGGAATAAAAAACCTATCGATACTCTTTGCTGGGGAATGACAAACAATGGTACTTCTTTTGCAAGAATTGGAACACAGGAAGGTGATATATTAAACGGTTTTGTTCATGAAGATCCGTATAAAACCCGAATGCTTGGAACCTACGCATATTTTCGCACTGAAGACGGAAAATATTTTTCCAATGCCTGGTATCCTGTTTTAAATAAAGAACAAACACTCGAAACAACTTTTGGTTTTGGTTACCATAAATTTAATACTTCATATAATAATTTTGATGTTGAAACATTACACTTTGTTCCTAATGGTTATGACGCGATGATTCAAATAATTAAAATTAAAAACAATGACAGTAAAGATCGCAAAGTAACGATGTTTAATGTAAACCCTGTAAATATAGGCGATGCCCGCGACATTCAATTCAGCGGTTTTAATTCACTTATGATGGGCGGCGCTATAATCGACAAAGAAATAAATGCAGTTGTCTGGAGATATGGTTTTGGACGCGATTTTGACAGTGACGGCAGCAAAGTAAAGTGGATGTTCGGTAAAGTTCTTGTACACACTTCATCCCTTGCGAATAATCAATTTGCAACACGTTACGATGAATTTGTAGGACATCATTCAAATACAATGGGAAATCCTGCGGCTCTTAGCGAAGATTGGGATCTGCCGAACCGTGATGCGCATGAAAATTGTTCTTCGCTTTCGACGCTTAAAAACTCTTTTACATTAAAAGCAGGAGAAACAAAAGAACTTGTAATTATAAGCGCAACTCCTTCAACCGAGGATTATTACTGCGACGGTAAAAAATCGATCAAAAAATTCCTTGGCGAAGCGCTTAATCCCGATAACGCAAAAAAAATGCTTGAAGAAGTTAAAATAGATTGGAAAAAGCAGCTTGGAAAATTGTCGATTAACATTGAAGGTATCGATGAAATATTAAATCCGTCATACAAATGGCTGCAGTATCAATGTGAAATGGTAGCGCTCCTTAACAGAATGAAATCCCGTTTTCATTCAGGTTTTGAATATGGCTACGGCTTCCGCGATATTTTACAGGATATACTCGCTCTTTTACCGTATGATCCCAAACCTGCAAAAGAATTAATTAAATTTACCGCAAGGCAAATGTTTTCTGACGGGTTTGTATATCATAATTTCTTTGTATCAGCGGCAGGAAATAAAAGTTTTGTATGCTGTGATGATCCATTATGGCTTGTATACGCTGTATGCGAATACATTAAAGAAAGCGGTGACTTTGAATTCTTGAACGAAGTTGTTCCTTATTGCGATGAAAAAGAAGAGCTGCCGCCTAAGGAAGGATCAATTCTTGATCATTTAAAAGTAGCAATCGCAAAAGTATGGAAACAAAGCGACAATGGTTTGCCATATATGCTGATGGCAGATTGGAACGATGATTTATCCGGCAATTTTACAAGCACTTCGACAATGGCAGCGCAGCAGCTTTACAAAGCCTTAAACGATATGATCGATTTATTTAATACGCATGGAATCGAAAAAGAGCTGGCAGCTGACTACGAAGTTAAAGCAAAAACAGTTAAAGAAGAAGTAGAAAAAAAATGTATCGACAAAGACGGGAATTATATCCGCGCAGTCGCTTCTAAAGATTTCAGAGCAACACTAAAAGGCATGAACCTTGGAAATACCGGTCTTGAATTAAGCTCCATACTGGAAGAAATGGAAGGCGCAGGCGCTCCTGTCGATTTAGGCAGCAGTAAAACCGACGGTTTAACATTCTTTGAACCGATTGCATGGGCAGGATTTTCAGGTATCGCCGACAAGGCAAGATTTGACGCATGTAAAAAAGTATGCGAAAGAGATATCGACGATAAATACGGTATTGCAATTTGTCAAAGCGATAAAAGACTTGTACAGGGTAAACTGCCTGTTGATACTCAAGGCTGGAAACGCAACGCACCCGGCAAAAAAGAAAACGGCGGAGAGTTCAGACACCTTGAATCATGGTATATAGCATCGCTTTGTATACACGGTTACGGAAAAGAAGCTCACGATATTTATATTAAAACGCTTCCTGCGGTTGCAAGCAAAGATGATCCGTACCTTTACGCTGCAGAACGTTTTGTATATCCCGAATATGTTTCAGGTCCTGCGTCGAACGACCACGGAAAAGCCGGACACACATGGCTTACAGGAACCGCTCCTACCCGTTTAAATGTTCTTATCGACTGGATATTCGGCGTACGCAGAAGATATAACGGTCTTTTAATTGATCCATGCGTAACACCTGAATGGAAAAAATTCTCTGCTGTAAGAACATTCAGAAATACAACTTTTCACATTAATTTTTCCAACCCTAACGGCGTTCAAAAAGGCGTTAAAGCAATAAAAGTTGACGGTAAAGAAATCGAAGGAAACATTATTCCTCTTTCATTTGCAAACGGCGGCAGTGTTAATGTTGAAGTAACAATGGCTTAAGTATATTTTATGGAAAACAAAAAGCGGCTTCACTTCGGTGTTGTTTTTCCCACTTTAGACAATACTTGCCAGTATGATGTCTGGTGCGGTATTGAAAAATATGCAGAAGTAAATGACATTCATTTAACAGCGTTTTTTGGAACATATCAAACAACCAATTACAACTTTGTAATGCACTACGAAACATGTTTTGAAACCATAAAAAATTCAAAATCCCTGGACGGATTAATAATGCTTTCCGGTTTTATTGCTCAAAATATCGGAATTAAAAATGTAGAAAAGTATGCAGCAAAAATCCCTGCACATCTTCCTGTTGTTTCAATTTCTCATTCAATACCCGGTATTCCGTCTGTATTGGTAGATAATATAAATGGAATATATAATGTGGTTGAACATTTAATACAATTTCACAACAAGAAGAAAATAGCGTTTGTAAAAGGACCTGACGGACACCAGGAAGCGGAAGAACGTCTTACCGGATACAAAAAAGCTCTTGCAGCTAACGGTATAACCTTTGATGAACAGTATGTTTTACCGGGTTATTTCAGCCCTGAAAGCGGTCAGGATGCTGTTATAGAATTACTTGAGAAAAGAAAAATTCCTTTTGACGCAATTGTAGCAAGTGACGATGAAACTGCAATGGGAGTTTTAATCGAATTAAAAAATAAAAATATAACAGTGCCTTCTGATATAGCGGTAACAGGTTTTGACGACGACAGATTTTCTGCGACATTCATTCCCTCGATAAGCACTTCCCGGCAGGATTTTTTCGAAATTGGTTTTATCAGCGCTGATACTCTTTTTAAAAAAATTAAAGGAGAGCAGATAAACGAAGTAACCTATGTGCCTCCAATATTTGTAGCCCGTCAATCCTGCGGATGCCTTGAAAAAAAGTTTTCGGACATTGATCCTGTATCCGATAAAACACCTGAAAAACAGGATTTTTTATTTTCTTTTTTACATCAAAAATTTATATCAATTTTCGATAATATTGTTTCACAGCAGCAAATTAAAGATTGGGCAGCGGCTCTGGTAGAAAAAGTTAAAGAAGAACCGTTTTCCAAAAATAAATTTTTATACCTTCTAAATGATATTTTGGTAGATTACAATTATCATTCAAATGATTTCAATCCCTGGCACGAAGCGCTTATTGTCTTTGCAAACGGCATTGAACATCATCACAGCGAGATTAAATATGCACATTCGATACTTTCTACATTGGCATTTGCCACTTCGCTTGTTCACGATATCCGTTCCAAAGAAGGAAAAGCAAAGGAGTTTGTTATAAATAATACCCGCCTTCTTATAAGGAGGGTTGGAAGCAATCTGGTTTTGTTATACGACATTGATTCTCTGGCTGATGAAATGAGCCGCTCTTTACCTGAGCTTTCAATTCATACCGCATTGGTCGGCTTATATCATGATCCTGTAAGAAACGACGATGCCGATGCAGACAGAACAATAGATACATTGATTGGATTTGACAGAGATAATAAATTTAACATGCAGCACAACCGCTGGAACCCAATTTTATTTTCTGATTATTCAACTATCAGCAGATTTGATTTTGAAAGGGAAAGACGCTCTTTTTTATTTATGCCGCTTTTTATAAAAGACGAAGAAGTAGGAATAGCTCTTTTTCCTTACGATTCCAGAATTCCTGTGGACGGCTATGAATCCTTAAGAATAAATATATCAACAGCAGTAAAAGGAGCTGAATTAATTTCAAAAATACAAACATTATCCATAACAGACGAACTTACAGGGCTTTTAAACAGAAGAGGGCTTTTCCAGTTTGTTTATTCAAGAATGGCGCATTTACACAGAAACAACGATATAATGTCGGTCGTTTTATTTATGGATATGGACGGATTAAAATTTATCAACGATACTTACGGACATAATGAAGGTGACATTGCCATTTATACTTTTGCAAAAATAATTAAAGAAGCCTTAAGAGAAGAAGATATTATCGGAAGAATGGGCGGAGATGAGTTTGTAGTATTTTCATCAGTAAGATCAAAAGAAAGCGGAAATAATGTAGTTAACAGAATCCGGCAAAAACTTGATGAATACAATAATAAAAATCTTCATCCATATAAAATAGAAGGCAGTATTGGCTGTGTTGTTTTGGAAACTGCAACAAAAGAATGTTTTGATGCGTCAATGCTTTGCGCCGACAGTGTTTTATACGAAGAAAAATCAGAAAAAAAGAAAAAGGGACTTTCAAGAAAATAAAAGGAGTATTACATGGCAGAATACGGAAAGTTTAATGAAAAAGACGAGTTTGAAATTTTTAATCCCCGCACACCGGAACCCTGGCTGCATTATTTAATAAGACCTGAACAAAGCGGAACACAAACATTTTGTTCCGGTGTAAGTTATACAGGCGGCGGATTTGACGTACGCGGCACGCATGAAAATACTTTTATCGATACACAGCTTCATTTAAATGATGCAGACAATAAAGGGCGTTACTGCTATATCGTTGATACCAAAACCCGTGATTTTTTTACAACAACATGGCAGCCGGTTAAAAAAGAAGGTCAGGAATTTAAAACAACACTAGGTTTTGGTTATATTAAATTCGATTCCAAGTATATGGGAGTCAAAACCGAACAAACAATGTTTGTGCCAAAAGAATTTGACGGCTGGATTCAAAACATTGTTTTGGAAAACACAACAGGTCAAACAAAGGAATTGGAAATTTATCCCTTTGTTCCGATTCACATGGGAGATGCGCTTGTACGTCTGCTAGCAGGGGATAACGACGGATTTTTCGGCGGCGCAAACTGGGACAAGGATTTAAATGCGATTGTATTCCGCAGAAATCACGGAACAAGTGTAGACGATGATAAAAACGAAATCAGCGGAATGTTAGGAAATGTTGCTGCATTTTTCTCGACACTAAATACTTCCAATACCGAATACGAAACCAACGAAGAGCGTTTTTTAGGCAACAGATTCAGATCACTTTCTGACCCGCTGCGTATAATCGATGGAAAACCGCTTTCAAACACAGACCAGGCATACTTGCGCAGAACTTGCGGCATTTTCCGTAACAAAGTTACACTTAAAGCCGGTGAAAAAATTGAGTTTGCAATCGCATTAATTGCAGGTTCGACAAAGGATTACTACTTAAACAAAAAAGTGTTCCTTAAAAAAATGACAGAGATGGTAAAAAATACGGACAACCGCCAAAAAATGCTAAACGAAGTAAAAAAATGGTGGACAGACATGATGAGCCAGTATGTGATTTCTACACCAAGTATAAAAATTAACCGCGCGTTTAAATGGCTGCAGTATCAATGCCGTGTTGTATATATTCTTAACAGAATGAAATCACGCTTTCACACCGGTTATGAATACGGCTGGGGTTTCCGTGACATTTTACAGGATGTTAATTTTAACTTGCCGTATTCTGCCGAAAAAGTAAAAGAATCGCTTAAACATATTTCTACACAAATGTTTTCCAACGGTGTTTCGTATCACAACTTTTTTATTGACCAGCCGGGAAATAAAAACATACAGGCAAGCGACGATCCTATCTGGCTTCCAATGGCGATAATCAAATACATAAAAGAAACAGGCGATTTTTCATTCCTTGATGAAAAAACAGCTTATGCCGAAGTACATGAAAAACAAGGCGATATCTACGGCACTATCCTTGAACACATTCAAAAAGCAATCGACCGTGTCTGGACAGACAGAAGTGATCGTGACCTGCCGTACATGAAAGACTGCGACTGGAATGACGACCTTAACGAATTGCGTGTCGGCGGCGAATGGAGTAAAGATGTAGAAAGTGTAATGGTAGCGCAGCAGCTTTACAAAGTAATGATCGACACTGCAGAATTATTAAAAGCAGCTAACAAAGAAACTTCTCTAGCAGATGAATACACAACTAGAGCGAAAAAAATATATGACGCTCTTGAAAAATACGCAATCGACAAAGAAGGTTATTACATTCGCGCGTTGTCGCTTGTTCCGAATAAAAAAGATCTGGGCAGAAGTGAAAACGCAGAAGCAAAAATATTCCTTGAACCGCAAGCATTTGGAATAAACTGTGAAACCGCCGATGAAAACCGTTCAAAAATAGTTATTAAAAAGGTAGAAGAACATTTAGACAGTGAGTTTGGCGCGCAGATTTGTTTCCCTGTTTATTCAGGGCTAGCCCAGCGTGAAGAACTTCCTGTAAGGTCGTGGAACATCGAAAAAGAGCCTCCTGCAATGAAAGAAAACGGTTCTATTTTTATGCACCTTAACGCATGGCTGGTACAAAGTTATGCGATACTAAACCGCGGAACAGATGCTGTCAAACATTATGAAAAATGTTTACCTGAAAACCTTGCAAGCGATCAGGATCGATACAAGAGCGAGCCGTATGTATACCCTGAATACGTGCGAGGCAGAGGCGGTTTTGGATTTGGACAAGGCGGGCACACATGGCTTACAGGAACAGCTCCTACAATGTTTCAATCTCTTACAGAGTGGGTATTGGGAATACAGCCCGATTACGATGGTCTTCGCATTAATCCTAAAATATGCAAGGACTGGAAGGAGTTTTCGGCAACACGCAGTTTCCGCGGAGCAGTTTACGAAATCCTTGTAAAAAATCCAAACGGCGCTGAACATGGAGTAAAAACAATCACAGTTGACGGAAATGTAATTACAGGTGATTTAATCAAACCGCACAGTGACGGTAAAGTTCATAAGATTGAAGTAATTCTAGGTTGATCTAAGATTTTTTTACCACGGAGGACACGGAGTTTCACGGAGTCGCAATCCGATATCTTAATCTTTAACCCCGTGTTCCTCCGTGTCCTCTGTGGTTATTATTTCTTTTGTGATTTTTTTATAATTGGTTACAAACTTTTTCGTAATATGCTTTTTTGTCGCTGATATTTAAATTGTTAAATGCCCAAAAAGCGGCTCCTGCAACAGGAGGTACTTTTAATACAGTATACTTTAAACTGCAATCCGGCTTGTCTTTTCCCAGTTTTTCTTTTAATGTATCGATACTCATTGGGTGATCGCCTTTAACAAATACAGAACCGGCAAGTACAATATTTATATCTTCTTTTGTTTTGTCAAACTCAAGCTCTTCTATCATTGCGCATATACCGTTCGCATAATTTTCTCCGACACTGCGTAATATATCAAGCGCTACTTTATCATTTTTATGCGCAGCTTCAAAAGTAAATCTTCCGCATGTATGAATACTTAAAGTATGATCGCCGAATTTTTCATAAACTCTTTCAACAAAATCATATTTATCATTCAGATCCAAACCCAGGTATTCAAATAAAATAGGGGTAAGTAAAGTTTTTTCGCCTTTGCGTAATATTTCCTTATATACAGCGGATATTACTTCTCTTCCGATTATTCCGCCGCCGCCGTAGTCAGCGGAAACATAACCGACGCCTCCTATTTGCAGCATTTTCCCCTGCGAATTAACTCCCACTACCGTGCAGCCTGTTCCGTTTATGGCGCAAATACCTACGCCTGTCGGGCTACCCGCAGGTATTCCAAGGTAGGCATCGTTTGCAAGAGTAAATTTTTTAAAACCTATTTTTTCCATTTTCTGCGAAATAACATCATGCTGCCATTTTGTATCAACACCCGCTATACCGAATACAGCAGAAACTACCTGTTCAATTTTAATATTATTTTTTGAAAGTATTTGTTTTACAAATTCTTTAGTTTCATCATGAAATTGATCGAACGATCCTTTCATCCCTTCGTGGTTAAGCGTTCCCCAATGACCAAAATCAACAAGTTTTCCTTCGATGTCAAATAACGCAAGGTGACTTTTTGTTCCGCCGCCGTCAATGCCGATTATGTATTCCATTAAAGCAATAAACCTTTTGGTAAGTATTCTGCGTTGGCTTTTGCCATTTCGTCAAACACGGCTTTTGCTTTTTTATAATCGCCGATTAACGGATGAACCATAAGCGCTGCAATCGCATCTGCTCTACTGCCGTTTATTGCAGCTTTTACAGTAAGTTTTTCGTAAGCCTTGACCGCTTGCATGGTTCCTTTTATATAAAGGTTATCTGCATTTTTAACCGGTACGGGAGAAGCACCCTTGCGGTTTACCGTACATTTAATTTCTACAACATCATCATCTGCCATAAATGGAATAGCGCCATTATTTTTTACGCCGATTACATGATATTCATTTTTATCGTTTTCGATTGCGTCAACAACAGAAACAGCTGCGGTTGAATAAAGAGAGCCGCCTCTTTCTTCAAGTTCTTTTGGTTTGTCATTAAGGTTTGGGTCTTTGTATTTTTCGATTAAAGCGTCTTCTATAATAACGCATTTTTCACCGCGAGTTTTTTCGGCTTTAAGACAGTTTTGAATTTGCTCATCACGCAAATAAAAATAACTTAAATAATATGAAGGGATCGCAGGAACTGCCGCAAGCAGTTCATCATCATAATCAACATCAGGAATATTTTTTAATTTTTCACCGGCAGATTTTCCCAATTTTTCAAGCATATTTTCACCGTTTGCAGTAACGGAAGTTATCCAGCTTAAATGATTTAATCCAAGATATTCATAATCAAAATCATCAGTGCCGATATTTTTAGCAATACCTGCTTTCATATTTACAAAACAATTGCAAAGACCTATCATTTTAACTTTTGTATGGTTCATAAGCGCTTCGGCGACAATACCGGAAGGATTGGAAAAATTTACAAGCCACGCCTCTGGAGCAAGTTTTTCGATACGTTTAGCAATGTCCATCATGACAGGAATTGTCCGAAGTGCTTTCATAAAACCGCCGACGCCTGTAGTCTCCTGCCCCAATAATCCGTACTTTAAAGGAATTTTTTCATCGCGGATACGCGCTTCCATTCCGCCAACGCGAATCTGTGCAAAAATATAATCGGCGTCTTTTATCGCTTCATCCAGGTCTTGCATTAAAACAATCTGACCTTTAAAACCTTTTGATTCCAGCATTCTTTTTGCAAGACCGCCTACGACATCGAGCTTTTCCTTATTGATGTCAACTAAATAAAATGATTTAAAATTAAGACTATCCTGCCTGTCGATAAATCCCCTGATTAATTCAGGCGTATAAGTGCTGCCAGCACCAATTACCGTTGCTTTTAATTCACGCATTATAACAATTTATCAAAATCATTAATAAAAGTCAAATCACTTCCATTGACAACCTTTATAAACGCTATTAATGTTAAGTATGACAGAAATTCGAAGACTTACCAAAGATGATTGGCCTGCGTTTGCCAGAATGCAGGCGATTTCTTTTAATTACCGTTATGACCCGTCAGACGAATCAAATAATGAACGAGATCCTTTGGATCATCCTGAAAGCTGGGTTTGGGCGGCTTTTGAAAAAGGGAATCTTGTTGCAGGAACATACGAAATTGATTTCCTTATGAACTTTGATAATAAAAGAGCCAAAATGACAGGTATTGGCGGGGTCGCAACTTTGCCTGAAGCGCGAGGCGGCGGTTATATGCGCCGCATCTTCGATAAAATGCTGCAGGAAAGTTACGATAACGGTGTAATTTTTTCCAGCCTCTCTCCTTTTTCGCATGATTTTTACCGCAAGTTCGGTTACGAAACTACATGCGTTAGAAACAACATTACCATAACCGCAAAACATTTTTTATCGATTAAACCTTACGGTGAGTTTATCAGTATTCAAGGCGATGATGATACAACATTACTTTCACAAGTACACAGCGCCTATATTAAAAATATAAATCAAGCAGTACACAGGGATTATTGGCCTGACAACCGCGCATGGAAACGTTTTGCAAAAGGTGACCCTTGGGCAGCAAAAGGATCGTATCTGTATCTTTGGAAAGATGAAAATGGAGTAACACGCAGTTATATTAAATACAGGGTTGTTCAAGATGACGGTAATACAAATATGGCAGTAACAGAGCTTGCCTTCATCGATAAAAAAGGATTATACGGAGCTTTAGGAATTGTCGGAGGACTTTCCACTCAATATGAAAATTTTAAATGGATGGCTCCAACTTTTATCGACGCTTATGATTTTATCGGCGATGACTGGGCTGTAAATATAAATACAACGCCAAGAGACATGACAAGGGTTATAAATGTAAAGACAGCATTAGAGCTTATGCGTACTGCCGAAGGCGAAGGTGAATATGTTATCGAAGTAACCGATGATAAAACTTTACCTGTAAATAATGGAAAATACCTGGTACAATTCGGAAAAGAAGGAGCTAAAGTTTCTGCCACAACAAAAAACGCCGACATAACCTGCGATATTTTAACATTAAGCCAGCTTGTTACAGGTTACCGTACATTGGAAAATGCTATGTATACAAGGCATAAAGATATTGTTGTAAAATGTAACATTGATACTTTAAAGAATGTTTTTACTTTAAGACCGCAGCACCAAACAGAATATTTTTGAAACAATTTACCCCATCACAACGGTAATATTACATTCGCTGCCCTTTGGCTGTACAGGGATTTCTGCAACACCATTACAGCTAACAACTTGACCATTTACCTTGCATTCTTTTACGCCTTTACTTACACCGCTGGGGTTTTCTACAGTAATATTATACACGGCATCTCTCCAAACACGGCGGACACTAAATTTTGTCCACGAAGTTGGAACACAAGGATCGATTACAAGGCTTTCAAAGTCAGGTTTTATTCCAAGCATAAACCTTGTTGCGGCAAAATATGCCCAGCCTGCAGAGCCTGTCATAAACGGATGATGCGCTCTTCCAAATGCGCTGTGATCGGGACCTACAATAAACTGACAATACATGTACGGCTCTGATTTTCGCACTTCGATCATGTCATTCTGATTATACGGACACAATGCATCGTAAAATTTCATTGCCCGATCTCCCCTGCCAAGAACTGCTTCTGCAGCCCATGCCCACGGGTTTGGATGGCTGAATATCGCAGCATTTTCTTTTAAACCTTTGTAAACACGGGTAACAAAACCGACAGAGTCATCCGGCTGTGAAAAAGCAGGGTCACAAAGTTTTAAACCGTACTGCGTATACAAATACTGATCGACAGCATCCATCGCGGCTTTGCCATGTTCGTGTGAGGCGGCTCCGGAAAGTACTGCCCATGTATTTGATTCCATGTGAACTTTGCCCTCTTTGTTTTCCGGAGAACCAATTTTTTTACCCGAACCTGTAAAACCTCTTGTATACCAGCTTCCGTTCCAAAGTTCACGTTCGCAGCTTTCTTTTACAGTAACAAGCATTTTTTCGTAATTGGAAACATCACGATTAAGTTTTTTCGCGAGTGCTATAAAATGTACTAAAGCCCAATGGTGAAGGAAAGAAACCATCGCGCTTTCTCCTCCTCCAAGATTAAGACAATCATTCCAGTCGGCTCTTAAACCTTTACAAATACCATGCGATCCAATTTCTTTTGCAGAAAAATCTAAAATGCGTTTCATGTGATCAAAAACAGATTCTTTTTTACCGTCTCCTGTGTCAGGATCAAATGTGTCGGCATAAGTGTACTGTTCATCAGCAAAACCAAAATCGCCTGTCTCTTTTATATATTCAACGATAGCAGGAATCAGCCACAACGCATCATCCGCGCAGACATCTTCGATTCCGTGAATCATCTGCGACCTTGAAGGGGTTGGCACTACTGTAGGCGATTTAAAAGCAGGCTCCGTTTGTTTTTCAAACCAATCAGGACTAAAAAGATGTAACCCGTATCCGTGTGTGGTTAAACCTTTTAAAAGTTCTACAAGACGGCTTTTGCTTTTTTGCGGATTAGAATGGGGAACCATCATTGCATCCTGCGATGTATCGCGGTAACCCAAACCTGTACGTCCGCCAACTTCGATAAACGAAGCAAAACGAGAAAACATTACATTTATTTCTGCTTGATACAATGTCCATATATTAAGCATTGTATTCATACCGTCATGCGGTGTTGTTATTTGTAATTTATTTAATTTTTCATCCCAAAAATTATTTAATTTTTTAAATGCGGCATCAACTTCGGCAAAATTAGAAGCGCAGTATTTATCACGCGCAACTTTGCCTGTTTGCCTGTTACCTTCGCCAAGCAGGAAAACAAGACGTGCCTCTTCACCGGGTGCTATTTCCAATGTTTGTTTTAAAGCGCCGCAGTGATTTCCGCCAAGTTCAAACGAGCCGGAGCAAAAACCTTTTTCTACCGCGATTGGATTTGTTTCCGTTCTGTAAGCGCCGATAAAATTATCGCGAAGGCAGTCAAAATTTTTTACATCTTCGCCGACTGCGTTAGCTGTAAAGTACTGGAAACCTTTTTCTTCATAAAAAAGATCAAGTTCGATTACACCGTCTTTAAATGATGAACCCGAACAATAAAGACTCATTTGAAAATTCTGATTGTCTACTGTTATATGATGAAAAGAAAACTCAACATAACCGAATACGCTTAGTTTTCGTTTTTTGCCGGAATCGTTGCGAAGTTTTACATCCCAAATTTCTGTCGGGTCATCAACAGGAATAAAAAGAGTCTGCTCACCGCAAATACCTGAATATTCGCATTGATATTTTACATACGATAAACCGTGTCTGCATGTATATTTTGCGGAATTTAAATCCTTACCAACCGGCTGCCAGGAAAGTGTCCAATATTCGCCTGTTTCATCATCCCTTACATAAACATAATGGCCGGGTCTGTCCATAGGAACGCCGTTGGGACGAAAGCGCGTTACTCTGTGGTATTCTGGGCTTTTGTAAAAAAGATAACCGCCTGCAGTGTGATTAAAAACACCGCACATATCTTTTACGCCGATGTAATTTGTCCAGGAGGCAGGAACATCGACCTTGTCTATTACGTATTCACGTTTATCATTGTCAAAATATCCGTATTTCATTCATAAATTATAACATAATTTAAAATATTGGGGTAAGCTCAATCAAATGAATAATCGTAAATCCTTTGTAAAATCGTATTAATCTTAACAGCATACTGCCTGTCTGCTGCCCAAGTACCTGCAAGCCCTTCGATGGTGGGAGCGCTTCCCCTGCGTACAAATCTGAATCGGGGGTTTACAAGCGTTCCTTTTAGCGGTTCTTCAGAGCCGTAGGCTTTTAAGTGCTGTATCTGCGCACGTACGCCTGTACGCGGGTCGGGGAATGAAAGACCGGGTTCTCCGCCGCCAATCGCGCCAAGCCCTGCAAAATTGAACTGTTCGGGTTTTACATCGCCGCCAAATCGTAAAAAGCCTGTTTCAAGGCACATTTGCGCAAAAGCAATATCGTGGTTCACTCCTTCAAAAAATGCTTCTTCAATATAAAACTGCACAAGATCGGCTGCATAAGCGGGATTTATATGCTGATTATTCAATAAAAGAAATGTTGATAATTTTAAAGCGCTAACCTTCCCTTGACTCATTATATAACTTGGTATTTCGGGTTTTTCGGTTATAACAGGCGGTTTTTCAATAATGATTTCAGGTTGAACATCGGGCTGTACTTCAGGCTGCACTGCAGGCTGTACTGCGGGTTTAACTCCGGCACATGAAAAAAATGATAAAAGAACAATAATATTCAATAACGGCAGTAAAAATGTTTTCATGTATAAATTTTCGGCAAAAGCGGGATGTATTGTTAATTTTTTGGATAATATTAAATTAATGCTATATATTATCATTATGAACAAAAACGTATTTATACTGAAACAAATAATTTTTATTATTATTCTTTTGGCGTTTATTTGTATATTAATTTCTTGCCCGGATTATGATTGCTGGAACTGCCATGATAAAAAAAAGTGCAGAACTTGTAATGCTACAGGGCGTATATGGAAAGAAAACGAAAGAGGCTTTATGGAGAATATTCCCTGTACTTCATGTCTTGGGTTTGGAAGATGCCGGAAATGCTAGTAACTTTTTAAAAATATTTTCATTTTCGGTCATGCGCCATGCATATACGCACCCATATAGGGGTATGAAAAAGAACAATGATTTTAATGCGTTTTCCAGTGTGCCGCCCGAGCTGCGTCCGCGGGAAAAACTTTTAGCTCGCGGTGCGCAATCGCTTTCTGACGGCGAATTACTGGCAATCCTTTTAAATACAGGTATCCAGGGAAAAAACGTCAATGCGCTTGCTGCGGATTTACTGAAATTACTCGACGGAACAAATGACAATCCATCAGTAAATGAAATTATCGACATACAGGGGTTAGGTATTACCAAAGCATGCGCTGTTGCAGCAATGCTGGAGTTTGGAAGAAGAAAATACGGCGGATTTTTAACACGCATTAAGCAGCCTGTCGATATTTTTACTTTGGTGCGCCACTATGCCGATCGCAAACAGGAAAGATTTATAAGTCTTTCTTTAAACGGCGCTCATGAAGTGCTTGCCGTCAGGGTTGTAACAATCGGTCTTTTAAATAAAACTATTGTTCATCCACGGGAAGTTTTTGCCGACATTATTCAGGACAGGGCTGCCGCCTTTTGCGTAGCGCATAACCATCCTTCCGGTCAGCTTGAAAGTTCAGCCGAAGATGATGAAATTACAGATCGTCTTTTATCAGCGTCAAACATACTGGGACTTCATTTTGTAGATCATGTGATTTTTTCGCAGAATAACTGGTGGAGTTACAGAGAGAATGGCAAATTAAAATAATTATAAAAGGTCTGGGGAGTCCAGCCATGCTGGAAGCTGCATTCTGGTATCAAGATAACCCATTCGCCGTTTTCTTATGGAAATTTCCAATAATGCAACACCTTCATTTTCCATTATGCGCAGCCGGTTAATCGAAACAGGATCATCTTCTGAAATACCTGCGCTGTCTGCAATTGATCCGCGTATAACCCTGTTAACCCTGAAGTTAGAAGAAAAAATTGTACTCGGTAAAGGAGTAAGCACCATTCCAAATAAAGGTGTTACAATTCTTTCACGCATATCTATTTTTGCTGCATCCAATAAAGGAATATCAGGACGCATTACAGTCATCATTATATTTTTTTTAATATTCCCTTCCCTGTCAATAGTTTCCAATAAAACAAGTTCACCGGGACCACGCGGAAAAACCTCCATTTGTATATCAGAAATTAATCTTCCCTGAGGGGATGTAATTGTTTTTCCGTTAATTGTTCTAATGAATAAACCTTCTTTAATTCCAAGCTCAGAAGCAGGTGTATTGGGAGCCGTATAAATTATTTCTGCTCCGGAAAATGTTTCGCATAACGAAAAACCAAGCCATGGACGCGGTGCTCTGCCGCCTTTAATCATCGCAGGAAGAGCAGAAGCTAATTGCTGCGCGGGAATTGCAAAATTTAATCCATGATGATACGCAATACCGGCAAAAGCAATTCCTACAAGACGTCCTTCACTGTCTACAATAGGACCGCCTGAATTACCGGCATTTATCGCTGCATCAATCTGATATACATCTCCAATCTGTAAAAAGCGCCTTCCGAGCGCTGATACAATACCGGATGTTACAGTTTTTTCCAGTCCCAAAGGAGAGCCGATTGCCAAAACTGTATCACCGACTCTAGGTACTACTCGATCCACTATCGAAAAAACATATTCAGTTTCTATTTCTGTTTTAATTAAAGCTAAATCAAGAGCCTTGTCCCAGCCGATAACACGAGCAGGAATTCTTGGACTTGAAGCATCTCCCATACGAATATATAAACGTGAATATCCTCTGTATCTGGGATCAACTTCACTTGCAATTACATGATAATTTGTAATCATTAAACCAGAAGAATCAATAAAAAAAGCTGAACCCGAAATTACATCCGGTATTCCCATACCTCTTTCAACTCTGAATCCCCTGTCTACAATTACTGTAGCAACTCCTTTAATCATATCTGTCGGAGTATCCCTGCCTGTTGCATATTCCAGATATGAAGGTGAAATGTTCCTAGCACCTGCTGCCTGCGCTGCAGCCAGGAAAAAAGCGGATGAACGGCGCTGTCTGGCTTCAACGGCTTTTTCCAAAAATAAAAGAGCACTTATTTGATCCATCGGCTGCAGTTCATGCGCTCTTACAGCCGCTAAAAATGCGCTAAGATTATCACCTTCTGATAATTTTTTCTTTGCATAAGCTAATGTAAACTCCGCTTCCTTTCCTGAATGAGCTGTTATTATTCCAATACTGGAAATTGATCTTCCAAGAGAAATAACATCATCCCATCTTTCTTCTTCAATTGCTTTTTCCTGCATCGCAAGAAGATTTTCTGCCGCCTGTTTTTCATATAAAGCCAAAAGCCGCCAGTCATCTTTTTCATAATCATTTGTTACGGAGTAAACTTCTTTATAAATATAAACAAGACTTAATGCAGTTACAGGATTTTCTTTTATTTGACTTTCTATATCACTTAGTCTTATTGAACTTGTTGTTCGGGTATTTTGCTGTTCAATTTTATTACTAGTAGTTGTCTTGCAGGAGATTATAATTACCGATAAAACAAAAATAAATATAATTAACCACAAACCACACGAAAAACACGAAAGTTTAGTTCGAACTCTTCCTATTTTTCGTGATGGTTCGTGATGGTTCGTGGTAAAAATTGTTTTCATTCGCTTCTTCTTCCGGTTTCTGAATGTGTCCACTCTCCGCTGCCGTCCATATCAAAATAATAAACAACCGAACCGTCTAATTGATACACTTCCATTGTTTTAAACTGCCCGTCTCCCGACCAGTCGCTTTCTGAAGAAGCAACTAATCTGCGGTAATCCAGCAGATCCGCCCATTCATAACCCGGCGGAGGAGCCCTAAAACGGCGTATTGTTTCCATCCTGCCGTCTAAATCCAAATCGATATATTGAATTACAGGTAAACCCCTGTCAAATTCTGTTACAGAAACCTGCTGTCCATTTTCGTTTAATGTTTCAACAACCTGCATAATTATCCCGCGGTTCATGTAAATTGTTTCTTCCGCTCTGTCAAACTCTGTACTGGGACGGGTAAGACTTGAACAAAATGTCATAAGAGTGCGGCGGGTTAAAGAAATATACTGATACTCCACAACAGGAAATAACAAACCTGAAGCTGTGTTACTTCCTCCTAGTTCGATAAAATTAACAGGCGAATATTGAAAATCTGCAGGACCAAACGTAAAATATTCATATAAAGGTTTATCTACTGCTACTGTTTTTACAGAAGGATAACGTTCCCAAATTACATAAGCATATACATCCAACCCTGTAATACGATTTATTGCTCTATCGGGAACACCATTATACATAGTAATTTGAAAATCAAAAACATTATCCTGGGTTCTGTCCATTACATACTCTTGAATTACGCCGGAAATATAATATGTACAGCTGTCAATATACCCGTCATTATCATCATCCGTGTAAATAATACCTGTAAAAGAATGAAGTCTTTCTGTAAAATATTCACGTCCTTCTTCACTGCGAAGCAGTTTATACACATCAGTTATTATATCTTTATTTAAAACAGGGTTTCCTGCAGGTTTTATATGTGCGGGTAAAGGATAATTAAACCCGCGGTTTCCGGAAAATAATTCCTGTGCCGCCTGTATATCATCTATAAGCCCAAAATTTAATGCAATCGAGATAGAAGCAGGATGAGGCATAAAATCCCTGTTTTGAATATGCGGTATTCCGCCGGAACGATAAGACATTATAATACGCTTGGCTGTATCTAAATCTCTTATAAAAGGAGCGGCTAACCAAGCGAGCTCGGGATCTGTTTCCAAAAGAAACGGAAGCCGCCTTAAAGCCAGATCCAGTAAATTAATATCGCTAACATGCAGTTCCGGTTGATCAGGTTTTCTGTTACGCGCATACTCAAAGAAAATACGCAAAGGACGAGGGTCTCGCGGAAACCTGTCCATGTTTAACATTACATAGCTTCTAAACTGCGCCAAATAAAAAGCCTGATCGTAATTTGGTTCAATATTCAAAGCCATTCCGCGTAATGCCAAAAGACGCAGCATTGCAGATTCTGTTCTTATATGCAAACTGCCTGCCGCTTCTGTTCTTTCATCCAGGCGGTCAAGAGTACTTAAAGCATAAACATAATGTCTAAGAGCGATATATTGTTCGGCTTTGAAAAGTAATGCAATATTTTCGTTATATACTACCCATCTGTTTGTATCGATTGCTTTAGTCAGATTCTGAACTACAATATTCCGATCCATTCCGTAATAATCAATAACAAATGCATTAAGATATGAAATATCAGAAGAAACATTTTCAAAATCGCTTGCGCGTTTAAGCGCGGCGCTTGCATCATCCCATCGCTCTTCGTTAATCGCCTGTTGTACCCATTGAACATATTGCTGCGCCGCAGCAGAATCATCCCTTACCTGCGCACTTAAACCTATAATAACAAAGAAGAAGAAAAACCACAGAGTACACGGAGCAACACGGAGGAAAATAAGATTTTCATACCAATACCTCCGTGAAACTCCGTGGTTAGAATTCTTATTATTATAAAGCAGCGTTTTCATGCTTATATTAATTCCTCCTTGATAGGAAGACCGATGATTTGGCGGACTTCTTCGTCGATTAGAGTTTCACGTTCAATAAGCGCATCGGCAAGTTTTTCAAGATTGTCTTTGTGACTTTCAAGGATCTTTGCAGCATTATCTCTTGCGTTGTCAAGAATTTCCTTTATTGCTTTGTCTATGCGTTTAGCTGTATCTTCGGAATAATCCTTGTGACGCGCAATTTCTTTTCCAAGGAAAATAGGTTCATCTTCCTGCCCATAAGCGACAGGTCCCAGCTCTTCTGCCATACCCCATTCACAAACCATGTTACGCGCAAGTTCTGTAGCCTGTTTGATGTCGTTTTTTGTTCCTGTGGTTGTTTCATCGTAAAAAAGTTTTTCCGCTATCCAGCCGCCGTAAAGGATTGTTATAAAATCTTCCAGCCAGCCTTTTGAACGGCTGTAACGGTCTTCTTTGGGAAGCGACATTGCCATGCCTAATGCTCTTCCGTGCGGAATAATCGTAACTTTATGCAATGGGTCTGCATTTTTTAAATAATAATGTAAAAGTGCATGACCTGCTTCGTGAACGGCGGTCATTCGTCTTTCTTTATCGGATACAACAAGTGTTTTTCTTGCAACACCCATAAGCACCTTGTCTCTTGCTTCTTCAAAGTCGGTCATTAAAACTTCGCTGCGATCTTTTCGCGCGGCAAACAATGCAGCTTCGTTTACAAGATTTGCTATATCAGCGCCGCTCATCCCGGGAGACATTCTTGCAACTCGGCAAAGATCGACACCTTCATCCAAAGGAATTTTTGCAGCATGGATTTCCAGTATTGCCTGACGTTCTTTTATATCGGGCATTGCGATAATTACCTGGCGGTCAAAGCGCCCCGGACGCAAAAGAGCCGGGTCTAAAACATCGGGGCGGTTTGTAGCGGCTAATATTATTACGCCGTCTTTTGAATCAAAGCCGTCCATTTCAACTAACAGCTGGTTTAATGTCTGTTCGCGTTCATCATGTCCGCCGCCGTAACCTGCACCTCTTGTGCGCCCTACAGCGTCCAATTCATCTATAAAAATTATACAAGGAGCGCTTTTTCGCCCCTGATCAAAAAGGTCTCTTACACGGCTTGCTCCGACACCGACAAACATTTCAACAAAATCAGAGCCCGACATATGAAAGAAAGCTACACCTGCTTCACCTGCAACAGAACGAGCCATCAATGTTTTTCCGGTTCCCGGCATTCCAACAAGAAGTACACCCTTGGGGATTCTGGCTCCCATCTTGGTGAACTTCTGCGGGTTTTTTAAGAATTCGACGACTTCTTCAAGTTCAAATTTTGCATCTTTTTGCCCCGCAACATCAGAAAAACTTACCTTTTTCCCTTCGTCGCTATATCGTTTGGCTTTGCTTTTACCAAAATGAAAGTTTCTCATCCCAGCGCCTTGCATATTTCTGAACATAATAAACATTATTGCAAATACAAATATCCACGGAAGCATGTTCATAAAAATACTAAACGGGTTTACCTTGGCGGGAGAACCTGTAATCTTAATTCCTTTATCTTCCAATCCAGATACAAAAGACAAATCCGGTGAAAATGGCAGGTGTGTCCTGCATTGTAAAATGCCGCTTTCTGTCGGACTTTTTAGTAAAATTTCAATAGTATCGTTATCGTAAATCGTAACGGAATCAATACGGTTCTGTTCCAAAAATAGTAAAAAATCTGAATAATTAATGCTTAATACCTTGACGTTATCAAACCTGAAAATATATGCGATTAAAAGAATCGTTAAAGCCAGCAATACAACAAAAGTAAAACCGCTTGGTTTTTTGGGCTGGGCAGCTCCCCGTTCCGGTGTATTGTCATTAGGATTAAACATACTTATACATTAACTAATCTTTGCTCTATAATCAACAACCCTGCTTACTAATCAATCGTGAGATACCGCATTCAAAATACTCTTTTTGTGCCGCGAACAGCATAATTTTGCCATTTTCCAGTTTAACAGAGACTGAACCTAAATCGGCTGCTTTTATCTTACCTTCGCAGAACTTCCTTACAACAGAGCGTTTAATGGATTTTGATAAAGCACAGAGGGAAGATAATGTGTTAATTCCCTGGAAGACAGCTTCTTCACGAATAATTAATGGTTGTGCGAAAAAATTACATACATCCGCAGATAAATAATTATCCTTTTCCTTCCTCTGTGATCTCCGTGCCTTCGTGCCTCCGTGTGATTCCCAATGAATACGATGCTCTGCTTCAGTTGCGATAAATTCTGCTGCAAGCGATTGGGTTTGCGCCATAGAAATAAGACCTTTTTTCCAGGAAGGAAACGATTCATTTAATAGCGGAATTAACAGGTTTCGCACTTTATTTCGTAAAAATTTGACATCGGTATTTGTTGAATCTTCACGCCAGATTATATCTTTTTCTTTTAGGTAATTTTCTATTTCGGATCGGTTAAACGAAAGCAATGGTCTTAAAAGCCTTCCGCGTTTAACAGGCATCGAGGCAAGTCCTGCAGGACCAGTGCCGCGCAAAATTCGCATCAATGTATTTTCCAATATATCGTCTTTAGTATGAGCCGTTAAAATGAGGGTGTTTTCTCCCAATCGCGCGGCTTCTTTTTTAAAAGCCTTGTGTCTGTAAAAACGTGCGGCAGCCTCGATACCGATACCTTTACGCCGCGAGAGCTTTTCGATTTTACCCGGCGGAATATGTTCAACATGGCATTTTATTCCATTACTATTACAGAATGTTCTGACAAACTCGGCATCAGTGCAGCTTTCATCGGCAGGGCGCAAACCATGTTCGACATGGATACAAAAAACGGGATTAAGAGGCTTAATGGCAAAAAGAGAAATAAGTAAAGCCATTGAATCCGCGCCGCCGCTGACGGCAACAAGAAAGACTGCCTCTTGCGGGCAGTCTTTCAAAGCGTATAAAACACTATTTTCAAACTTTTTAGTTTTAATCAGTTATTTCTTTTCAGGGGCGGCTTTTTTATCTGCTGCAGGAGCTGCAGCAGCAGCGGCGGCAGGAGCAGGAGTTGCGGCAGCTGCATCAGCGGCAGCAGGAGCTGCAACTTCAGCTTTTGCAAACCTTACAAGAGCTATAACCTGATCAGGATTGGAAAGGAGTTTGACACCTTCACCAAGTTTAATATCCCTGACATAAAAGGAATGATTGGCTTTTAAACCGGAAATATCGATTTCAATTCTTTCCGGGAGATCTTTTGGCAGACATTCAATTTCAATTTCATGTACCGGAGTTTCAAGCATACCGCCTTCACGCACACCAATAGGATTTCCCTGTAAAATAAGAGAAACTTTGGCTCTAAGGGTTACGCCGCTTTCAACTTCATAAAAATCGATATGAAGGATATTTCCGTCGATTATATTCCGCTGAGTGCCTTTTACGAAAGCATCGAAGGATTTACCTTCAACATCAACTTTAACAATGGTACTTTCGGAAATTCCTTTTGTACCTTTCATAAAATCAACCGAATCCAAATCGATGGAAAGAGACTTTCCCATTCTTCCATAAATTACAGCGGGAATCCTGCCGCTTTTTCTAAGTCTGCGGGATTCGGCTGAACCGAATTTCTGACGATTTTTCGCTTGTAACACTACCTTGCTCATATATACCTCAATAGTAAATTAACGGGATAACATTTAATAAAACCCATGAATTAATGTAAAATCAGGTTCGATAAAGTTATCCCTTACTGGGACGACAGGATTCGAACCTGTGAATACCGGAACCAAAACCCGGGGGCTTACCGCTTGCCGACGTCCCATTGTCATTTATGAGAATATCACAAATACGAAGAATTAATCAAGTGATATTATAAATTAAAGAGGACAAAAATCGAACATAAGTAAAACTGAGAATATTAACCTGTCGCTTTCTGACTAATCTTGATCATCCGCTGTAGCTTCGGTTGCATCTCCGGATTCATATTTATCCAGAATACGTTTTTGCAGCTCCGCTCTAAATTCTGGGTGAATTGGATGAGCAACATCCTTATATTCACCGGCTCGGGTCTTTCGGCTGGGCATTGCGATAAACACTCCGGTTTTACCCTCAATGATCTTTATATTGTGAACAACAAAGCAATCGTCAAAAGTCACCGTTACATAGGCCTTCGGCTTGCCGCCGCCAGTTACCTTACGGACCCTAATATCAGTAATTTCCATAGCTCCTCTCCTTTTGAGGTCCTAATTAATAAACTTAACAAAACCCGTTAGGGTAATTATGTTAAGCCCGACTTTATTTACATTGTAATATTGATTTGTCACTTAAGCAAGTAAAAAAGTTGCTTTTCTTTGTGATTTTTTTTCATATGGCAAGTTTTTTTAATGATTTTAAATAGTCAATTACTCTCTTTGTGAGATTATTATACCAAATCTATTTTCCGGCATAACTGCACAAAACCCCATTTATTTTGCATAAAATCAGCTGCTTTTTGTGCCTGCTGTTTATTTTCAAAAACGCCAAAACAAGTAGAACCTGCTCCGGAAAGGTTTGCGTACTGTGCGCCATTTTCGATTAATTGGGAGATGATGTTATTGTAGATGGATTTTTCTTTTTCAGGAAATACCTTTAAAAAATCATTACAGAAGTCCATCACACGGAGACACGGAGACACAGAGGACACAGAGAATAGATTAGAGATTATAGCTCCGTGCCTTTGTGCCTCCGTGTGAAATCTTCCTGAACGATATTCATCCAGTAATTTAAAAGCGGTGGCGGTGCTGCTTGAGAAACCCGGGTTTACAAGCACTATGTGTAAATCAGGCGCTTCAATAGGTTCGATGATTTCACCTCGCCCTGTTACAAAGGCGGCTGGGGTTTCATATATAAAAAACGGTACATCACTTCCAAGGGTTGCTGCAGCCTCTAATAGCGCTTCCCGGTTCAGGGGATATCCTGCCATTTTATTAAGAGTAAGGAGGGTCACTGCCGCATTGGAGGAGCCGCCGCCTAACCCCCCGCCGACAGGGATATATTTTTCCAGCTTTATTTTTAATCCTTGCGAAAAGTTAGTTTTTTCCCGAAAAAAAGAAACAGCCTTATAAATAATATTATTTTCTATATTTAACTTATTAAAACTTTGCGTTTTTGCGCTTTCGCCAGAGGAGCATTTGATTTCAATTGCATTTTTTGTATCAATTGGCTGAAAATCCAGGTTATCGCCGAAATTTACCGCTAAAAAGACACTTTCCAGGTCATGAAAACCGTCCGATCTCTTATTTTTAACCTTTAAATGGAGATTTACTTTCGCAGGTGAAAAAATCGATAATTTTCCGGGTAATTCTGGCATAAAATAAGGATACCATAAATAAATACTTTTTTTCTATTTTTGATAAAAACCTGTTGACAAAATAATCTATCCTCCCTTATGTTTCTAATGAGAGGTTATTTAACTTCTCTACTCAGTTTAGATTCAAAAAAAATACCAATTTCAAGGGAGAACATTATGGTTCTGAACGGAGCTATGGAACTTTCAAAAAACCTTCGGATCGAAGGTTTGCAAAACGAAGTTTCTGGTGAAAACGAAGAGCTGACGCTAATGCCTGTAAACAGTTATGACACAGGGTATGATGCGGACGACAGCCTGCCGGTCTTCTTCTTCAGCGATGACGATGACATCGAAGAAGACGATTATGAAGACGAAGAAGATGATTATGAAGATGAAGATGATTTGGATGATGAGGACGAAGACGAAGAAGATGACGATTATGAAGATGACGATGATTACGAAGAAGATGACGACGACTACGAAGAAGATGACGATGACTGGGACGATGAAGACTGAAATCATCTGAAGCAATTAACGCATGAGCGGCTTTAGCTGCTCTGCGTTAAGTCATCATCGTGCCCAGAGCCTGTCCAAATCGTAAAATTCACGAGTGCCGGAAATCATTAAATGAATGATAATTGATCCCAGATCGATCAAACGCCATTCATCTTCGGTGTTTTTCTGCAATCCTCTGGTTCGCAAACTTTTGGTTTGAGAGCAGCCCAAAACATCTATTTCACTTACATGGCAGAATTCTTTAACATGCCGTTCAAGACCGTCCATGTGTGTTTTACTTGTTACAGTCGCTATAATAAAAAAATCAGTCCAGTTATTTAAACCCCTTAAATCCAGAACAGAAATATCCTGACCATTATGTTCCTGTAAAAGAACAGCGAGTTTTTTTGCATTATCACTGTCAGTGCTGTTTTTAGTTTCCAACGACAAATCTTCCATTAAAATTCCTTCCAAGCAGTAATGTTATATCCGCTTTGTATTCAGCATTGTGAAACATAAAATCATCGGTTAGGTCGTCTAAAGGATTTACTTCCCGGATAATATTTGTACAACGGATGACATCGGCAAAAGCCTTTACAAGATCATCGCTTCCCGAACGATGAACGATAACAGTGCTGTCGTAGTTGTTTCTGTCGGCATTGCTAATAGCAATTACATCGTAGCCAAAACTTCTAAGCATTTCCGCTGTTCTTCCTGCCAGCCCGTTAATTGATGTCCCGTTTAATACCTCTATGGTAAGAAGCCTGTCAATCATGTGACCTTCAACATCACGGGTAAGTGTTCCCGATGTCTGAAGAACGATCTCTCTAATTAATGTTCCGTCCCAATGGGGAATAATTAACATTTGCCCCGATACTTCACGCAAAGTGCCGCCGACAGATTGAATACTGGTGCGATCAATATCAATATTTACAAATTCATTAAAAAGACACATTAAAGTATGCTGGTTCATGTTTGATCTGAAAAAAGAATTATACGTTTTAGCGGCTGAACGGTTTTTAAAATATTCATTCATCTGTATTTGACGGTTTAAATAACTGAGAAAAAAACGCTGCCTGCGGAATATTTCCATCTCGGTATCTTCATGAGGCAGACTGTATGTAGCGTAAAGACCTGCCTTGTCACCGTCCAAAATAGTCATGCCGGAAGGAAATAAAATAATATCATCTTCATCCCAATGGAAAACACGTGAAGGTATAAATATTTCCACTCCTTCAAGCATATCAACTATGGAAACAAGACCTTCCTTGGTAATTATTATTGAAAAATTAATATCTATACCTAAAAGTTTTTCTATTTCACTTTCATAATTATTAATTCGCAGCGGATCATACATTCTGTCAATTCGATCAACACGGTTTATTCTGGATATTAACAAACCCAAATCCCCGGGTATATCAAAAATAGCCGTTCGTTTTGTACCGGGATAATACATTAATACATAAGTGCTAAGCGGCATTTTATCATCTTCAATTACAAACAAAACAGTTATAAGGCGGTTTTCCGCAACAGCGTCTTCCACAGGACAGCTGCGGAATGTAAATATGGAAAAAATAATTCCTAATGTAATTAAAATGATAATTAAAGCGAGTAATAATACCGAAGCATCACCTTTAAATATTTTCAATTTCACTTTTACTTTTCCTTTATCTTTTCCAAAAGTAATAAAGTATCTTTGGACAAATCCAGTTCTTTTGCCTTTAATTTTACAATAGTTTTTTCAATTATTGCAAAAAGAATTAAATCCAGCGGAATATCTGCATCATCATTGAGCATCTTCCTGAAAGCAGGATCGATATTCCTTGTACATTCAATTTTATCGGCAATATAAATTATCTTTGCCAAAGTTCCCATATCAGCGCTTCCTGATGTATGAAACGCCAAAGCCTCAAGCACATCTTCATTATGAATACAGAAACGCTCTTTCAGCAATACCGCAGCGGCTTTTCCGTGAAGAAGATTTAATTTGCTTTTTTCAAGAGCGGAAATTGTATACCGCTTATTTGATTTTACTATTTTATACAGCTGTTTACAGTCAATTTGTTTGGCAAAATCATGAGCAATCCCTGCAAGATAACCGCAAAGAGGGTCAAAACCGTATTTACGGCACATATCAGCGGCTAAAACGGCAGTACTCCTGGAATGTAAAAAACGCTCCGTATTCAGATTTTTCCGGACGGCTGCCTCTATTCGATGAATAACCGCCTGTGTAATCGTATTAATCGGGGTAAAATAATCCTGTATATCATCCGGTTTTGCTGTCTTTTTTTGCTGTGTTTTTTTAAAACCGTAAAGCTGCCTTTCTTCGATTATCTGCCTTACTCCTAAAGGAACCAATGATAACCAGTTGTTATCTTCTTCAATTTTTTGCCTTATTTCACGTGACGAAACTTCCATCACTTCGTTTTCAACAAGAATGCAAGGAAACGAATATTTTTCAATAGCAGAATCTTTTCTGCGCGCTACGGCAATATCCGCTAATTGCAGTATTTTAACGCTTTCATGCCATTTTAAAAAATCCGCAGCAAGGTCGTCTCCGATAATAAGTACAGGTTTACCCGAAGGATTATAACGGGTAATAATATCTTCAAGTGTATTGATTGTATACGAAACACCTTCGCGTTTTATTTCGCAATTATCGATTGTAAATCTGTCATCCCCTGTTAAAGAAGCACCAAGCATATCAAGCCTGTCATTTGCAGACGGCATTTTATTTTCCAAAGAAAAATTGTTTAATTTAAAAGGAGATTGATAAACAGGGACAAAAATAATCCTGTCAAGTTTTAATGCAGAAAAAACTTTTTCTGCCAGAAAAAGATGCCCGTTGTGAACAGGATTAAAGCTGCCGCCTAAAATACCAATTTTCACTGAAGCTCTCCGGTATCAGTTTCATCTGTTAACCTGGCAAAAGCATGAGAAAGTTCTTTTATGCCATCCCCTGAAAAAACAGAAATACCTAAAACTTTTTCCGATGGATATTTTTTTATCAATTCATTTAATCGATCTGTTGATTCCAAGTCATTTGATTCTAATAAGTCGGTTTTTGTACCAACAATAATCCGTTTTTTTTGGGTTAAATCGGGGATGTCAGGATATTCGCCGGAAAAAGTACCGAGTTCTTTTAATAAAATATCGAAAGCGTCAAGGTAATTATCATCAGATAAATCAATTAAAAAAGCCAAAACTTCTGTTCGTGAAATATGTTTTAAAAAACGAATGCCAAGCCCGGCTCCTTTTGACGCTCCTTCAATTAAACCGGGAATATCGGCGATTATAATATCCTTATCTCCTACTGTTAATACACCCAGGTTAGGAATTTTTGTTGTAAATGGATAGGCGGCTATTTTAGGGCGTGCGTTTGTAAATTTATCAAGCAAACTGGATTTCCCTGCATTAGGAAAACCAACAAGACCTATATCCGCCATTATTTGAAGTTCTATTTTTAAAGCAACTGTAACACCGGGTTTTCCCGGCAGCGCTTTATTCGGAGCCTGGTTTACAGAGGACTTAAAATGAATATTCCCCCATCCGCCGTTTCCGCCTTTTAAGAATATAAAATCATCTTCGTTATGGGAAAAATCATGTATGGTTTTATTTGTTTTAGCATCTTTAATTAATGAACCCGGCGGCAGCGCAATTATTACATCAGCTCCGTTATGACCGTAACAACCCGAATTTCCTCCGTCCTGACCGTTTTCCGCTTTAAATTTTCTTTTATACCGAAGATGCGCTAAAGTCCGTAGATTTCGTTTAATTGTAAAAACAACGTCCCCCCCCCTTCCGCCGTCTCCGCCTGAAGGACCGCCTCTTGGGACATATTTCTCACGGCGAAAAGCTACTTTTCCATTACCGCCGCTTCCTGAGGTAACTTCGATTGCAGCTTCATCCGCAAATCTTTCCATGGTTTTTGCGAAATAAATTAATTAATTCGCTGTTTCTTGAATAATCGAGGCGAGTTTGCGGCCGCGTCTTTGGTGGAAATTTACTTTACCGTCCGCAAGAGCAAAAAGGGTGTAATCGCCGCCGCAGCCAACATTATTACCGGGATGTATTCTGGTTCCGCGCTGGCGGGCTATAATTGTTCCTGCTTTTACTAAAGCGCCGTCAGATGATTTTATACCCAGATAATTTGGGTTTGCGTCTCTACCGTTTTTTGCGCCGCTTCCGCCGCGTTTGCGTGCCATATCAAATCTCCTTAATTGTCAATTTACAATTATTGGGAAATTCCTTTGCAACAGAGGAAAGCCCGTTTATAAGAAACTCTCCTACAGCAAAAAGGTACTCTTTCCCTTCCGTTTCACATTCAACTTCCAGCCAAAGCTGCCCTTTTTCAGGGGCTTCGCCTTGCACTATTATACCCTTCCTGTTTGAAAGGGTGTTAAAAGCAGTCCTTAAAAGCACTGTAACAGCGGCACATACAATGTCTGACCCGCTTTTTCCGGCTCCAGAATGACCTACAGCTTTACAGGACTTTAATGTTCTGTCATTTTCCAGAACAGCTTCTATTTCGATCAATATAAAACCTGCTAATAAAACCTGCTTATAATACACAAGCCTAACCGTTTGACAGTTAAGCAGAAATATCAGCAATCTTGATGATCGAATATTCCTGTCTGTGTCCTCTCTTTCTACGGTAGTCTTTTTTTGGTTTGTACTTAAATACAATGATTTTTCCGTCTTTTCCGTGTGATTCCACTGTAGCAGATACTTTAACACCCGAAACATAGGGATTTCCGACTTTAACAGAGTCAGCAGAAACCAACAATACCGTATCAATATTGATTGCAGTCCCCGGTTCAGCATTAATTTTATCTACCTTGAGCAATTCACCTTTAACCGCTTTATATTGCTTTCCTTTAAATTCAACAAGAACGTACATTATTATCTCCAAAAATAATCAATAAGTATTACTTTTTTATACTAAAGACAAAAAAAAGTCAAGCCAGTGCCCGGCAGTATTTAAATACCGTTAATGACCAACTAGAAACCTGCCAACACTGAAAAGTTCCTGAATTTGAGTGTAAACCGGCTGTTCTTTACCGGCGCTTGCTTTATCCATTTCAACAAGGCTGATATAAAGTTCATTTAATAAATCGGTAAAAACCTTTAAATTTGAGACAAAATTACTGGCAGCCATTTCACGCAAGATCTTGTCAGGACCGCTGGGAAGTGATGTTATCTTGCTTTTTAAGGCGTGGCTCATATTATTACGGGCAACTTCGACAAAACGGGCACAGGCGGCAATTTGCCTGTATAATTCGTCAAGATGGAACCCTTGATATCTGTATAATTCCATTTTTTCGGTTAAAGCCTCTATTTGATCCCAAGTATTCTTATCAACCTGAAGCTGGAGTAAAACAGGTCGTAAAAAACGGTTAGATATATTTGCCCGGTAATGCTCGCCAATTTGTTCAATTAACCTTATAACCTGAGCATCTTTAATCCGATCCAATGGTTCCTCCGATTTTATGCTACCATTCAAATAGCAGATTGACAAGCATATATAAGACAAAATACACTGATTTATGCAGTCAAAAATAAACGTGATGGTATAGGTTATGCGGTATATAAATATAGGTATTTTTTTATTATCTGCTATTTTAATTTCATGTAATGACGTAAAAACAGCTCAAATATGGACAGATCGCCCCGAATTTGCACTTTACGGGGAATATTTTAATTCTGTACAAAATCAATACAAAGTAAGCGTTAAATATATTGAGTTTCCCATCAGTGAATTAAACCGGCAAAACAGCCCTGATATAATTGTGGCAAGCTGGTTAAAAAACTCATCAACAAAAGTTTATTTCAGATCTATTGATAATATTTTTGGAGCAAACAGACTTTCAAGAAATACTTTTAATCCCCGTCTTTTGGCTGTCGGCAAAATTGATCGCAGTCAATTCTTGCTGCCTGTATCGTTTAATATTCCGGCGTTAGTTTTTTCAAAGGATAAGGAACAATTATTAACAAATCAATTTACGATTGGTTTTGACGAAGTAAAAATATTAAGTAAAAATTTTAATACATTCAGCCGCGGTGCATATACTCATCTTGGTTTTTCACCATTATGGAACGACAATTTTTTACTTACAGCCGCAGTACTTGACGGAGTCTCCTTCAAAGAAGGAGAACCGCTTTTATGGGATTCTTTGGCTTTAGAACGTTCAATGACTTCCATAAATAACTGGACAAATGAAATAAATACAAGCCATCAGGCAGAAGAAGATTTTACTTTCAAGTATTTTTTTGAACCGCCGGAAAGGTTAATAAAATCCGGACGCATCCTTTTTTCTTACATGGAAAGCATGGATTTATTTATATTAAATGATGACAGTAAAAATATACTGGATTTCCGATGGATCATGGAAGACAACAGAATTCCAATTACCGAAGATACTGTATATATAGGTATTCCAAAATGGGCAAAATCACAAAAAGCGGCGGCAGAATTTATTATATGGTTTTTTAAAGCAGAAAATCAGCGTCTTTTATTGGAATATTCCAGAGTTAACAGAATTAACGAAAATATATTCGGCATTTGCGGAGGTTTTTCGGCAATTAATACTGTAACAGAGCAGATCTATCCGTTATTTTATCCAGAGCTTTTGGGACGAATGCCTCCGTCCGAAAACCTTATACAGCCGAATATACTGCCTCATAACTGGGTTGCCATAAAAGAACGTGTTATCCTTCCCTATCTTAACGACCGTGCCCGCAGCGGAAATACAAACGAAATTGTTCCATTGGAAAGACGGTTAACAGACTGGATGCGTCTGAACCGCTAAATTTCTACCGATTTTCTGCCGATATTTGTAACAGGAGTAAGTTATGAATATCGGAACAATACCACATCAGGCTTTCCCAAGCATTGGTTATGCAATAAACGCTTCCAGCAGCGGAAGAGCGTCTTTGCCTGTGGCTCCCGGTCTTGTTATCTACTCGCACTTTAAACATGTTTCCGGAACGCCGGCTCCTGAAGGAACACAGGGCGTAAATATATCAAAATTAAAAATACTCGATACATTAATTGAACAGCTTTCAAAAGTAAAAAATCAAAGCGCAGCGGATTTTGGCAATTTGGAAGGTACTGACGAAAACAGAATTAATGCTTTAATCGAGCAATATCAAAAACAGTTAAGAGCTGCGCAAAATGTAAGCGTTTATACCCCTGCCGCGCCTGTTACCGGGGCTTTGTTTAACATTGCTGTTTAATTTTGCCTGAATTCAATATGAAGATTACAACGACCCAGTGTACCCCAATATTCTTTAATTTCGATGTAGTATGTTCCTGCGTTAAGTCTTTGAATAATTCTTGCATTTAAACTATCTCCTGAATCATCGTCTTCGGTTATAAGATTTCCATTTCTGTCATAAAGATACATTACAGTATCAATATCTCCCCTGGTTTGAATTGTATGAGTTGTTCCGGTTCGGGTTACTTCATAAACATACCATCTGGATTCTGAGTCTGAACGGAAAAATATACTTAGTACTTCTCCGGGAATTACAGGAATTGCCCTGTCACGGCTTATATTTCCCGGATCCGGCGGAATAGCTTCAAAAGCCGCAGAAATACTGGTACGTCCGCTTACTTCTTCGCTATAACCCCTTAACCTGATAAGATAAGTTTTATTGGCTTCTGCAAATATTTCTACAAGCGCATTTAAATCTTCGCCGCCGTCATCATTTTCGGTTATGTAATTATATGAATCATCATACACTAACAAATATGTATCAATATCACCTGTTGTTTTGACATTAATAAATCCGCTGTTTGCAGATCTAACCCTGTACCAAAACTCCTGTCCGCCTGACATGTTTACATTTACAGATGAGCCGATACGCAGCTCTGCGGGATTTGGAAAGTTCTGCTGACTTGCGGAAATTCTAAACTGACCGTTTACATTGGAATCATAACCTGAGATGTAAAAATGATATATTTTGTTTGGCAGAACATCAAATACTACTTTTGCATTAAAACCTTCGCCGCCATCGTCATCGTATGTTATATAATTTTCATTCTCATAAACTTCCATAACAGTATCAATATCACCGTGAGTTTCAACAGTTAAAGTACCTGCTCTTGTTGTCCTTACAATATATATAATCTGCTCTCCGGCATTTAAACGACTTGAAATTGTTGAACCAATACGTAATTCCTGAGTATATTGAGCAAAAACACCACCGGTAATAAATAATAAAGCAATTAAAAGACATAAAACCTTTTTCATAAATCACCCCTTATGAAGAATAATAACACATATATGTAATTATATGTTACAAATGTCCATCATCAAGGATTACAATATCTACACGGCGGTTATTTGCTCTGCCTTCGGGGGTATCGTTAGTGGAAACCGGTACTGTTGCGGCAAAACCTGCAATCTGAAAATTATTTTCGTTGATTCCAAAAGCAGTTAAATAACGCAAAACCGCTCTTGAACGTTCTACAGAAAGATGCCAGTTATCTTCCCAGGGACCGGCAGGATCGACATCTTCTCCGTCAGTGTGTCCTTCTATTCTGAATTTCCTGCCTGCCAAGTCAGGATCATTAAGATACGTTCCAAGCCGCAAAAAGATATTTCTCGTTTCTTCTATATTGATTCGGGCACTTGCAGGATAAAAAAAAGCATCCCCTGCAAGGGTAATGACAAGCCCTCGTTCTGTTGGAAGCACCTTTACTTTTGTAGAATTTATTTCCGGAGAAAAAACAGAAGTTGCTTTTCGCATGGCAGTACCCATTCGTCTGCCCGGTTCCATCGAAGGAAGCGACATAATTGTATTGCCTAAATCGGCAGAAATGCCGGAATAAACTGTAAAACCGCCGGGCATATTGCCAATGCCGCCCTGCCTCATTGATTCTGAAATTGCTTCTAACTGTGCCTGGGTAATATCATCGGGATTAAATAAAATAACAAAGAAGCAAAGCATGAGTGTGATCATGTCGGCGTATGTGGTCATCCAGTCGCCGGATGATTCTGTAGCTCCTTGTCTTTTTTTACGCGCCATTTATTACCTCAAAAACACTTATTAATCTTTTACCAGTTCCGCTTCCATTGTTTTGCGAAGAGCCGGATTTAAATATGCCAGTAATTTTAATGCAAGAATACGGGTATTATCCCCTGCCTGAATCGAAAGGACTCCTTCGATAATCATTTCTTTTACAGAGCTTTCATAACCGTCCTGACCTTGTAATTTTCTTGCCCAAGGCATAACAGTTGTATTGGATATAATCGAGCCGTAAAGAGTTGTAATAAGAGCCATAGCCATGTTAGGACCAATCGAGGCTTTATCTTCAAGGTTAGATAACATGTTTACAAGTCCGATAACTGTTCCCATCATTCCGAACCCCGGAGCAAGCGCTGCCCATGAGTTTAACATATTTATATTTTCAGAGTGACGCTGCTGCATCTGGGTTAATTCCAATTCCATAAGATCGCGTATAATTGTAGCGTCAGTACCGTCAACAACAAGGCGAAGTCCTTTTTTCATAAATTCATCTTCAAGGTCTTCAAGTTCGTCTTCCAAAGCAAGCAAACCTTCGCGGCGTGCTTTTTCGGAAAAGGCAACCAGTTTTTGAATAATTGCTGATTCATTAAATGAAGGTACACTAAAGGTGCGTTTAATAACAGAAAATGCGCCAAGAGCGGTTCCCCACTTGTTGGCGACCATAACTGCAAAATAAGATCCAACAATAACAAGAGCAAAAGAAGGAAGATTCAAAAGACGAAGTAAACCATCTATACCGCCTGCAGTATTTATAGCGGTAAAAACTAACATGGCAAAAGCGCCGATTATACCAACAATTGTAGCTAGATCCATACTATCACTCCTGTACCACAGGCGGACAGATTGCTCCTAATCGCCTGCGGTAATTGTCAATTCTTTCCAGCACATCATCCGCTTCTTCACGGACGATGTGGGTTTTTCCAGACAACATAACCAGAGTTGTATCAGGACGAATCTCTATACATTCAATCTGATGAGGATTAATGAAATATCCCGTCCCGTCCAATCTGGTTACTTTAATCATACATTACTATCGTTTTAATGTTAACAGTTCTTGTAATAACTGATCCGCTGTTTGGATTGTTTTTGAGTTAGCCTGAAAACCGCGCTGGGTTACAATCATGTCAACAAACTGGTCAGCCATATCAACGTTCGACATTTCAAGAGTACCTGCCATTATTTTACCTTTTCCGGCAACTCCTGAAGGTCCAATATTTGCAATACCTGAGTTATTGGAAACTCTAAATGCGTTATCTCCCACTTTTTCAAGACCGCCCTGGTTAGGAAAACTTGCCATAGCAACCTGACCGATTGTTCTTGTAGTACCATTGGAATATACGCCTGTAATTACACCTGATGAATCAATTTTAAAGTTTTCAAGATAACCCATTGTACGTCCGTCCTGCCCTACAGCTTTGGATGAACTTTGCTGTGCATATTGAGTAATCGAATTGGAAAGTCCGCCAACCTGACCTAAATTAAGAACAAATTCCTGCCTCAAAGGTGTGCCGTCTTCGTTTGGTGTTGCGTTTGGCACATCAAAAGCGATATTCATTGTTACCTGTCCTGAAGCGCCGGAAACGTTACCCGCTCCGTCTTCTGCGGAAAGCAATGTTCCGTTATTTGAAAAGTTAACGATAAAAGTCTGAGGTCCGCCTGCTGCCGGAGCTTCTTCCCCAAAACCAATCGAGGTATTGGTAGGAACATCGCTTTGCGGATTTACAGTTACTGTAGCATTCCAGCTGTTGGCAGTATCAGCTACCCTTGTAAATTCAACCTGCATATCATGCTGTTCACCGAACGAATCATAAATTTTAATTGTAGTTGACCATGTAGAATCAATTATTTGATCACCTGTAGGGTTTTCAGGTAATAAAGGAATGCGTTTATCCAGGTTACAGGCAAATTGAACCATTGTAGTCGCCGCTGCAGCGTCTTTGCCGCCTATTGGAATTTCAAGCTGTTCTATCGGGCGTGAAACATCCAATATACTGCGTCCGCCAATTTCTGTTGCCATCCAGCCCATTACTTTCATTCCGTTTGCGGGATTTACCATAATGCCGTCAGCATCAAGAGAAAAAGCGCCTGCTCTTGTGAATAATTGTGTGCCTGCATCATCAAGAACAAAAAAACCGTTTCCTGTAATCGCAAGATCAGTTTGATTTCCTGTTACCTGCAAACTGCCCTGTATATGAAGCGTATCGATTGAAGCGATAGACATTCCAAGACCGACTTCTTTAGGGTTTACACCGCCGATTGTTTCTGTAGGACGGGCAGCTCCCTGCAATTGCTGATAATAAATATCCTGAAAGTTTACACGGCCTCTTTTAAAACCTGTTGTATTGATATTGGCAATATTATTACCAATAACATCCATTCTTGTCTGGTGATTTTGTAATCCGGATACTCCGGCAAATAATGATCTCATCATATGGTTTCTCTCCTTATTCGTCTGCGAAAACCCTTGTTACCAGGTCCCAATTATAAAAAGTTCCGTTTACCAGCACCTGCGGTGCTTCTCCCCTGGTAATCGCCTGTACCTTGCCTTGAATCTCTATATCTCCAAACGATATATGGACATTTTTTCCCAATGCAGTTGAAGCCTCATTACCCATAAGCATGGAAGTAAGTTTAGAAAAATCACTTGCCATCGAAGTCATTTGCTCCAATGTAGAAAATTGCGCCATCTGCGCAATAAATTGCTTGTCATCCATCGGCGCTGTCGGGTCTTGATACGAAAGCTGGGTGATAAGAATCTTTAAAAAATCATCCTTACCCAAGCTTTGCTGAGGCTGCCTTGTCGGATTTAACTCCAGGTTAAAACTGCGGGCAAATATTTCTCTTTCCAGTAGTTCCTGTGCATTTAAAGCAGATGCTGAACTCAATCCCGATGCACTCATCACCGAATTTACATCCATATATTCTCCTATATATTTTTATCTAACCTATAAACTGTTAAAAAATCAGGCAAGTAAATTAACTAAACCTGATCTTTGTCCAAAAAGAACATCAATAACCGGCACTGCTTCCATTTCATAAGAATCTTCATAATTAGAAGCTGCCAGCCGCTGATTAAAAGCGCTTTCATCAAGCTCTTGTTTATCAGCGCCGCCTTCTTCTGCAGACAAAGACAGGTTCAAACTTGCGTCTGTAAAACCTGACTCTTTAAAAGCCTGCTCTAAAGCGGCAATTTCCTTACGAAACGCATTTAAAGCCTCCTGGCTGTCAACGACAATACGCCCCGTAATCTTGTTGTCGGTTAATTCAAGATGTATCTTTACATTTCCAAGCGTTTCGGGATGAAGGGCAATTTTGATGGTTCCAGCACCGCCGTCTCTTAGCGCCATTGAAGCATGGCGGACTATATCGCCGTTAAAATTATGAAGTTCCCTGGCAAGCATATTTTCCAATGCGCTGCTTGCGCTGGTATTTGCTTTTGTATCCCATGTTGTTTGTGCCTGCATGATACTTTTGTCATATTCCGGGATTCGTAAGTTTAAAGTAATTTCCTGAACGCTTTGCGGCGAAACACGGTTTGTCTGTGTTTCGGCTAATGTACTTTGAATATTTGACACTGTCCTAAGATCTCTAACTTCAATAGATAACCTGTCCTTGCGCGACCTTCGGAATTCATCCAGACGGCTTTTGTTTTCTTCACGGCTGCTCAAAGAGGAAAAATTTTCGTCATTCGCTTTATTTCTATAAAGTGAATCTATTTTTTCTTCTTTTAAAGAAGCATCGCTTATTGATGATTTATCTTTTACAATGCGTTTGTTTTTATCAGACGGGTCAAGATTAATATCATCCTTGTTTAGTTTTGCTTTTGAATCAAGAGCAGATAACATGCTGGATATAGAATCAGCATCTGATTTTTCAATTTTTGCAGAAATTTCTTTTAATGATAAATCATTTTTGGATGATGACATAAGCTGCGCAAGGCGGTTTAAAGTACCCTCATCCAGTTCATTTAACAGAATGTTAAAATCTTCACCATGATTTTCCTGCATTAAACCGGCAATTAATTGATCTGCGCTGATAATATTTTGATATTCTTTGTCAATTGCCGCATCTGAAAGATCGATATCAAAGCTGTCAAAATCAATACCGCTTCCCAATGAAATAGCTGAAATATTCAGCATATCTCCATCAAGAGCGTCATTTGCAGCTAACGAATTATGACCATCTTCGCCGGATTGATTAGCTAATTGAGAACTCTGCAGTAAACCAGCAAGTATTTGCGCAAAATCTGAACTGGACTGTGAGTCTTCATTGTCATGTACATGAGGTGTTTCATTTATATTAGCATCAACCGGGATTGGTTCTGTATAGGCGGAAATGGCTATCACCAACCGGCCTCCTTTTTGGAAGTTTCATTACCTACGGTAATGCCCGGAAGATGAAAGCCAAAAAACTTCAGTTTTTCAGCTTGAGGTTATAAGCTGGGCGGACGCCCTGCCATTTTTCTTTGCAATTCGGCAGCTCTGGCTGGTTCCATCAGGGAGAACCAGAAAGCTACAATGGATTGAGCTCCTTCAGCCCTTGCAATATCCTCTGTCTTCCGGATTACATCGATAGCTATCTGGTCTTCATAATTTGCAAGAATACCTACCGCATTTTGCGGAGGCATGCCTGTCAAATACCGGGCAAGCTGATCGACATTCCTATCCTTATTTTCGGCATCTTCACCTTGAATTCTGATATATAATTCCTGTTCATGTAATCTTTGCTCCCAGGCTTCCAGTTCCTGATTCATTTGGGTGATTAAATTGAGTTCATTATCCATATCTCTTTGCCGGATTTCCAATTCCATGCTTTGTAAAGCGAGCGCTTCCAGGCGTATTGCAAGCCTTTCGTCATTAAGGTTTATGTCTTCATCATCTGCTATTTTGGGTTGGGTTCTGCCATCACCTAAAAAAGGAATATAATTATAAATAGGCGCAAGAACTGTTTTTGCATCTATAACATTTAAAAAATCGAACCATATAATGCCGCCCACAGACAAGATAATAATGAGCAGCAGTAGGAGTATTACTCTTCCAGCCATTTTGATTCCCCCAAATCAACTATATTATACTATATTAACGGAAAAAATGAAAGGTTCCTGAAGCAGCAAAAATAGATATATTTTTCAAATTATTACCACGAACCACACAAAGGTTTGTGATATTGCGATAATTACTTATAGTTAATTCGCACCCATACGCTAAATACTTGCTACATAAGGACTTAGCGTTGCTAGTTCGGTACATCTGAACTACAGGAAAGTTGATGTTATCAGCCGTG
>WQYB01000016.1 GCA_009781475.1 Treponema sp. | reverse complement strand
GCTGCATATTTTAAAATCTCCGGCATTTTACCAGAGGGTGAAGCAGTTAAATTGATGAAAGAACATATCGAGCACTCTTATGGTAAAAAAGGCGCTGATGTAGTACAGAAGAACTATAAAACTGTAGATGCAGCGTTAGGCGCTGTAGAAGAAGTTAAGTATTCAAGTGCTGACGGCAGCAAACACATGAGAAAGCCGTTTGCGACAACACAAAAAGATTCCCGCTGTGATGCAAATTGGATACAGGAAACATTAGGAGCCGTTTCATTCCAGTTCGGCGAAACATTACCTGTAAGCAAAATCCCCGCAGACGGAACTTTCCCGACAGCTACAAGCCAGTACGAAAAACGCTCTGTTGCAGAACGTGTTCCATTGTGGAATCCTGCCGCCTGTACCCAGTGCGGTATTTGTACAGTTGTATGTCCCCATGCTTGTATGCGTATGAAAAACCTTACAAACGATCAGGTTGCAAAAGCGCCTAAAGGCTTCCTTACTGCCGATGTTAGACCCAAAGCAATCGACGGACAAAAAGCTACTTTGGCAATCGCCTACGAAGACTGCTACGAATGCGGTGTTTGTTTCAGCGCTTGTCCGATGTGCAAAACCGATGGAAAAGAAGCATCAGATGCTCTCGTTTATAAATCATACGCTGACGATCCAACATTCCACGCAGAACAAGTTGCTGTTTGGGATTACTTCCTGAGCTTACCCGAAACTCCAGCGGATGGCGAACTTAGCAATCCAAAAGCATTAGCTTACAAACGACCATTGTTTGAATTCTCCGGCGCTTGCGGCGGATGCGGTGAAACACCATATATCAAATTAATGTCACAGCTTTTCGGCGACAGAGCGCTTATCGGTAACGCAACAGGTTGTTCGTCGATTTACGGCGGAAACCTGCCAACCACACCTTATTGTCAGAACGCACAAGGCAGAGGACCTGTATGGTCAAACAGCTTGTTCGAAGACACAGCAGAATTTGCGATGGGCTTCAGACTCACAGCCGACAAACTTGCAGAACATGCCCGTGAAATGGGAGTTAAAGCGAAAAGCGAAGGCATCGCAGCATCGATAATCGACAAATTGCTTGCAAACAAACAAGAAAATGACGCTGCAATCGATGAACAGCGCAAAAATGTTGACGAACTTAAAGCCGCTTTGGCAAAAGATTCCAAACCAACAGCAAAATTACTGCTTTCACTTGCCGACCATTTTATTAAACGTTCAATTTGGGGATTCGGCGGCGATGGCTGGGCTTATGACATTGGCTTCGGCGGATTAGACCATGTAATCGCTTCGGGTAAAAACGTTAACCTGCTTTGTATGGATACAGAAGTTTACTCCAACACAGGCGGACAGATGTCAAAATCCACCCCTGTCGGCGCGATTGCAAAATTTGCCTACGGCGGAAAAGACGTTATCAAAAAAGACCTTGGCGCAATTGCAATGAGCTACGGTTATGTATATGTAGCGCAGATTTCATTAGGCGCGAATATGGCACAGACTATCAAAGCTTTCCGTGAAGCGGAATCCTACGACGGTCCGTCGCTCATCATCGCTTACTCGCACTGTATCGCTCACGGCATCGACATGAGTAAGGGTCTTGAACAGGGTAAAGCAGTAGTAACAAGCGGACTTTGGCCGCTGTACCGCTACGACCCGCGCCTTAAAGACCAGGGCAAAAACCCCTTCCAGCTTGACTCAAAAGATCCGACAACAAGCCTTGAAGACTTCATGTACAAAGAAGTCCGCTTCAAGAGTTTAAAAGCCGCAGATCAGGCTCGCGCCGATATGCTGCTTGTTAGGGCAAAAGCACAAGCAGAACGCAAGTGGAAAGAGCTTAAGTACTTGTCTGAAAGACCTTTCTAATTTTCTTAATTTAAGTTGAAAGCCCTCCAGCGCCAATAAATTTGGTGTTTGGGGGCTTTTTTTTATGGTCGCCTCCTTATTATTTTTTTATATTAAATTTGTAGTTTTTTTATAATTTAGGAGGAATACCATGAGTTTAAAAATTAAATTAACATCAATCATTTTTGTAATGATTTTGACGGTTATTGCTGTTTTGTCAGTTTTTATGCTTACAAGGGCAAGCAATTTACAGACAAGTACGACGTTTGAATATGCCGAAGAAATGGCAAGGGCAAATTCTATCGAAATTCAAAGGCGTATAGAAACAATTACCGGTTACGCGAAAGTACTTTCGCAGATACTAAGCGATTTTGAAAACACACAAGAAAATACGCGCAGAGATATTTATAACGAATTCCTTAGAAGTACAATCCAGCAAAATGAGTTTGTTATAGGCATTTGGACAGCCTGGCTTCCGGATACAATTGACAGTTATGATAGCGGACTTGGTTTATATCAAACTTTTTACACCCGGAATAGAACGGGGGAAATTGAACTTGCCGCTGAAGGAGCTGAAGGTTATGATCGCATCCAAGGGTTTTTAGCGGAAATGAACGGTAAACCAGCGATCTCTCCTCCTGTAAGGAATTATGTTTATGGTTTCGGAAACATTCCCATTTTTACAGTGATGTACCCTGTAAAGAATTCGGCTGGAATACCCGTGGGTCTTATAGGAATAAACTATGCCAGCAGTATGCAGGAAATAGTTAATGAAATCGTTATAGAAGTTTTTGACGGTAAAGGTGTTGCGGGTGTATATACAAATGATGGTGTAATTATAGCGCATTATGACAAAACAAGAATTATGGATAACATTAATACCAATAAAGGAGAAATGGAACTTTTGGGAGACCAGCACGGGCGAGTTGTCCAGTCGATTAGAAACGGCGGAGATAACGGAAGATCGGTTGTTGTTACGCGCTATTCAGCGATACGCGAAACTGATTTGCATTTGATTTATGAACCTATCTTTATTCAGGATATGGATGCTCCCTGGAGCCTTTTATTGGGAATCCCTATGAACGAGATAAATAGACCTGTTAAAGAAATGATTATTTTCGCAATTGTTTTTGCGGTTTTTGTACTCATTGTAGTTTCCATCATTTCATTCTTTGTTACCAATAGGGTTGTTAAACCGATTATTAATGTTGCAAATACCCTTAAGGATATTTCCGAAGGCGAAGGGGATTTAACAAAAAGAATCGACAACAATTCCAAAGACGAAGTTGGAGTCCTTTCCCATTATTTTAACGACACACTTGATAAGATTAAGAATCTTGTTGTCAGCATTAAAACTGAAGCGTCTGAATTATCGGATATCGGCAACGACCTTGCGAACAACATGAACGAAACCGCAGCGGCTGTAAATGAAATAACTACCAATATACAAAGTATTAAAGGACGGGTTTTAAATCAGAGCGCAAGCGTAACTCAGACAAACGCAACAATGGAAAGTGTTACAGGAAACATTCACAAGTTAAACGAACATGTCGAAAATCAAAGTTCTCATATAACTCAAGCCTCAGCCGCTATTGAACAGATGGTTGCCAATGTTCATTCTGTAACTGACACGCTTATAAAGAATGCCTGTAATGTTGAAAGCCTTCGTGAAGCGTCGGAAATCGGACGCAACGGATTACAGACTGTTGCAGAAGATATACAGGAAATTGTCCGTGATTCAGAAGGGCTTTTGGAAATAAACTCTGTTATGGATAATATCGCAAGTCAGACTAACCTATTGTCAATGAACGCTGCTATTGAAGCGGCTCATGCAGGAGATGCAGGCAAGGGTTTTGCGGTTGTCGCTGATGAAATACGAAAGCTCGCAGAAAGCTCCGGTGAACAGTCAAAAACTATCGGGATTGTCTTAAAGAAAATTAAAGAATCAATTGATAATATTACAAGCAAAACTGAAAATGTAATAAACAGGTTCAACGCAATTGATACCGGTGTAAAAACCGTAGCGCAGCAGGAAGGAACAATTCGCAGCGCGATGGAAGAACAGGAAACAGGCAGCAGGCAAATATTAGAAGGAGTAAGCCATGTTAATGAACTTACACGCCAGGTAAAAAGCGGTTCCAATGAAATGCTTGGCGGTGCAAGAGAAGTAATTTGTGAAGGATCTAATCTTGAAAAAATTACGCAGGAAATTACTTCCGGCATGAACGAAATGGCTACAGGCGCAAATCAAATTAATGTCGCGGTAAATCATGTTAATGACATTTCCTGCCAGAACCGCGAACGAATCGCAGCGCTTATGAAGGAAGTATCCCGTTTCAAAGTAGCTTGATAAAAACACTGCGTGTTTTTATCTGGGAGTTTTACGCAAAAGCGTAAAACTCCATAATGCTTTTCTCTTGCTTTATAACAGATCTGCTTTTATAATTAAGCCATGAAACTGGCAGGTAATGTAAACAAGATTTTATACGGCGGTGATTACAACCCCGAACAATGGCCAAAAGAAATTTGGAACGAGGACATGCGCCTTTTAACACAGGCAGGCGTTGATGTTGTATCTGTAAATATTTTTAGCTGGGCATCGCTGCAAAAATCGGATGATGTATACGATTTTTCTGTTTTGGATGAAATTATTAACACCGTCAGCACAGCAGGTATGAAAATCTGTCTTGCTACTTCTACTGCTGCTCATCCGGCATGGATGGCACGCAAGCATCCGGAAATTCTTCGGGTTAATACTGATGGTTCAAAACGAAAGTTTGGTAACAGGCATAATTCATGTCCTAACAGCAGTGTCTACCGTTTATATGCCGGCAAACTGGCACGCAAACTAGCGCAGCGTTATGGGAAACTTGAAAACATTGTCGCATGGCATATATCAAATGAATACGGCGGTTATTGTTATTGCGATAAATGCCAGGATGCTTTTAGAGAATGGCTTAAAAAAAGATATAAAACATTAGAAGCTTTAAACGAAGCGTGGAATACTTCGTTCTGGGGACATAACTACCACGACTGGGAAGATATAGTTTCTCCCAGCCATCTTGGTCCTGAGTGGGGACATCACCGGCCTTCTACAACGTGTCAGATACAATCAATCGATTACAGGCGTTTTTATTCGGACAGTGTTTTGGATTGTTTTCTTGTCGAAGCAAATGCGCTTAAGGAAGTTGTTCCTCATATTCCTGTTACGACAAATTTGATGGGTACGTTTTGGGATTTGGATTATTTTAAATGGGGAAAACACATGGACTTTATTGCCTGGGATAATTACCCCTGGCCAAATTGTCCGTATACACGAATCGCAATGAATCATGCTCTAATGCGCGGCTGCGGAGATGGAAAACCTTTTTCTCTTATGGAACAAACTCCAAGTGTTACTAACTGGCAGCCTTACAACACATTAAAGCGCCCGGGTGTTATGCGTCTTTGGAGTTATCAGGCAGTTGCGCACGGCTCTGACACTGTAATGTTTTTCCAGATGCGCCGCTCGCGCGGCTGCTGTGAAAAGTTTCACGGAGCGATAATCGATCATTGCGGACATGGCAACACAAGAGTATTCCGTGAAGTGACGCAGCTCGGAGATGAATTAAAAAAACTCGGCGATTCATTTTTGGGAAGCCGCTTTGATTCCAAAGCTGCAGTTCTTTATGATTGGGATAACTGGTGGGCTACAACATTATCATCAGGTCCTACAACTGATATGAATTATCCGGAAGAAGTATATCGATATTACGAAGCTCTTGCAAAACAAAATTATTCTGTAGATATAATCGGCATAGATACTTCGCTTGATAATTATAAAATACTTTTTGCGCCTTTACTTTACATGGTAAAACCGGGTTACGCTGATAAATTAAAAGCTTTTGTAAACGGCGGCGGAATACTAATTACCACTTATTTTTCCGGTTTGGCAGATGATCGCGACTTGTGTACACTTGAAGGTTATCCGGGCGAGCTTCGCTCTCTTTGCGGTTTATGGGTTGAAGAAACCGATGTCCTGCTTCCGGGAAAAGCTAACGGCTTTGTAATTGGGGATGGTGTTTTAAAAGGTACATGGAAAGCAGAACTGCTTTGTGATATCATTCATCCCGAAGGCGCGCAGGTTGTAGCAGCTTACGAAAGTGATTTTTACGCGGGAACTCCTGTTTTATGCCGCAACAATTTCGGTAAGGGACAAGTTTGGTACTTTGGAGCAAGACCGCAAGTTGAATTACTGGATCTCTTTACAAAAATGATCTGCGATGAGTCTAATGTGCAGCCTGTGTTCCCTGTTACAGAAGGAATCGAAGCGACAAGACGCGTAAAAAACGGAAAAGAATTTACATTTGTATTAAATCACAATGATACCGGTACAGAAGTTGTAATTCCATTTGCATGTTGCGATCTTTTATCAGACAAAAAGTTTGCCGCAAACGAACGCTTCACGATTCCTGTTGCAGGTGTTTTGATATTAGCATGATTTGTAAGTAATAGTATATTGAAATATTTATACAAAATTTATAAATCAATCTGTTAAATCTTTTTCTGAAGGTTGAGTAATGCTTTCGCAATAGTTACAATTACCTCAAAATTATATTTATCCAGTTTTTCTAGTATAGGTGTTATCTTACTATTTCTAATAAAATAATTTTTTGCTTCATCTTTTTTTTTATTATTTCCATCAACAAGGTATTCAACAGTTACATTTAAAACTTTTGCTATTCTCACTGCTTTATCAGCTGATGGAATTGTTTTGGCATCATTTTTTATATAATTTTCAATTGATTTAATGTTAATTCCTGTTTTGTTTGCTAAATCTATTTGCCTTAAATTTGCTAATTCTAAGGCTTCTCTTAAATTTTCACCAAAACTCATACTTTAATGCTACTTAAAAATTAGGATAAATGTCTTGCAAAACCTTAGATATTAGGGTAATGTGGACATAAAACCCTATATAATTAGGGTGTAATAATTAATTAATTTTAAGAGGAAGTATCAATATGGAAGATTATTTATCAGGTAATTTATATTATAATACAGCGGTATATTATGATTATGATAACCGGGAAATAATAAAAGATGATTTAAATTTTTATGTAGAATATGCAAATAAAACAGAAGGTGCGATTTTAGAACTAGCGAGCGGAACAGGAAGAGTTTCATTATATATAGCCGAAAAGACAGGAAGAATGCTTGAATGCATTGAATTATCAGAATATATGCTAGAAAAATTTAGAAGTAAATTAAAAAATTTTCCAAAAAATATACAAAATAATATTCATATCAGAAACGGGGATATGTCAAATTTTATGTTAGATCGAAAGTATGAATATATTATAATTCCATGGCGAGCATTACAATGGCTTCCTATTCGTGAGCAAACAATTGAATGCTTGAATTGTGTTTATAACCATCTTTCTGATAATGGAATTTTTGTTTTTGACATATTTAAACCAAGAGTTTATGATGCGAACTGGCTTGGTAAAGAGGATGTATCATATAGTATTATTGACGAAAATAAACGTATTATACGTTCTACAATTAACCATTATGCTGATACTGAAAAAAAATATATTCAATATAAAAATAAAATAAGAATACTGGAAAACAATGTTGAAACAGTAAAAGAGGATATGTTGACAATAAAATATTATGATTATAATGATATTGTTAATATTTTAAAAATCTTAATTTTAAAATTATTGAACAATTTGGATATTACGATAAAAGAAATTTGGATGATGGTGATGAAATGATATTTGTATGTACGAAAGATATTGACAAGGTTATATAAAATTAATAATTTTTAACTTGACCCAGTGCAAAAAACTGGTTAAAATTCGTTATGTTTCAAAAATATAAAAGTTTAATTGTTCTTATAGTCCGCTTTGGAGTAAAAGTTCATGAATTTTAAACAATTGATTGCCGAGGGCAAAACAACCCTCGGCATAGAGCTTGGCTCTACACGTATAAAGTCGGTATTAATCGATGAAAACCACAAACCAATTGCCGCAGGAAGCCATGACTGGGAAAATAAACTGGATAACGGGATTTGGACATACAGTTTAGATGATGTTTGGACTGGAGTGCAAAACAGTTTTCGCAGTTTGTCTAATGAAGTAAAAGAAAAATATGATACAACACTTACAACCGTTGGATCTATTGGAATTTCTGCGATGATGCACGGCTACCTTGCGTTTGACAAAAGCGGCAAGCAGCTTGCGCAGTTTCGCACATGGCGTAATACCACAACAGAAAAAGCCGCAAGTGAACTTACACAAAAATTTAATTTTAACATTCCTCTACGCTGGAGTATTGCGCATTTGTATCAGGTCATGTTAAACGATGAACCTCATGTAAAAGACATTAATTTTATTACAACGCTTGCAGGTTTTGTTCACTGGAAACTTACAGGGGTTAAAGCGCTTGGCATTGGAGATGCATCAGGAATGTTTCCGATTGATAGCTCGGCATTAAATTATAATTCAAAAATGCTCGAACAATTTTCACAGCTAACAAAGCCTTATAACTTCAACTGGGATATACAAAATATTTTACCAAAAGTTTTAAACGCAGGGGATACAGCAGGAGAACTTACACCCGAAGGCGCTTTACTTCTTGATCCAAACGGCAATTTAAAAGCCGGTGTCCCGTTTTGCCCGCCGGAAGGAGACGCAGGCACAGGCATGGTTGCGACAAACAGCATCACACAACGGACGGGAAACATTTCTGCGGGAACTTCTGTGTTTGCGATGATTGTTTTAGAAAAAGATTTGTCAAAGGTGTACCCCGAAATTGATATCGTAACAACTCCGGCGGGCAAAACTGTTGCAATGGTTCATTGTAACAATTGCACTTCCGACATTGATGCCTGGGTTAAATTGTTCGGCGAGGCTTTTGAAATCGCGAATGTTAAAATGGATAAAAGTGATTTGTATTCTATGCTTTATAACAAGGCTTTGGAAGCTGACAGTAATTGCGGAGGGCTTCTTTCTTACAATTATTATTCAGGCGAGCCGCTTGCGGGAATCGAAGAAGGACGCCCTCTTTTTTGCCGCCTGCCAAACAGTAAATTTACATTGGCAAACTTTTTCAGGACATTGCTTTTCTCTGCCTTTGGCGCTTTAAAGTACGGCATGGACATTCTTACAGAAAAAGAAAATGTTTGTATCGACAGTCTTCTTGGGCACGGCGGTTTATTTAAAACAAAAATTATCGGACAGCGTTTGATGGCAGCCGCCTTGAATACACCTGTCTCTGTAATGGAAACATCCGCAGCCGAAGGCGGTGCTTGGGGAATCGCGCTGCTTGCAAATTTTTTACAGCAAAAGAAAATTGAACCGCAGCTTTCTTTGGAAAAATTTTTGGCAGAAAAAGTTTTTGCAAATCTTACTAGCGTTAAAATAGAACCCGATCCAAAAGATGTAGAAAGTTTTAAAATATTTATGGATCGATATACAAAGGGATTAAAAATAGAACAAACTGCGGGGGAATATCATGGATCGTGACAATAAAGATCATAATAAGATCGAACTTAAAAATTACGAATACTGGTTCATTGTGGGAAGTCAGGATTTATACGGAGATGAAACTTTAAAAAAAGTATCCGAACATTCCCGTATTATGACAGACGAGTTTAATAAAGATTCGCTTCTGCCGGGCACTGTTGTATTAAAACCGACAGCAAAATCCCCGCAAGGGATACGATGTCTTTTTGAAGAAGCTGCCTCTTGCGCGGCTTGCGCTGGCATCATCACATGGATGCATACTTTTTCGCCGTCAAAGATGTGGATACAAGGGCTTACTGTAAATAAAAAACCGGTTTTACATTTGCATACACAATTTAATCGTGACATTCCCTGGGCTTCGATAGACATGGATTTTATGAACTTAAATCAATCCGCGCACGGCGACAGAGAGCACGGCTACATTCACACGCGGATGCGCCTGCCTAGAAAAGTTGTCGCCGGTTTTTGGCAGGATAGTGTTGTCCGCCGTAAGATTGGCGTGTGGATGAGAGCGGCAGCTGCAAAGCTAGACGGAATGAACAGTGTTGTATTGCGTCTTGGCGATAACATGCGCGAAGTTGCCGTAACAGAAGGCGACAAGATCGAAGCGCAGATAAAAATGGGCTGGCAAGTAAACACCTGGGGTATCGGTGATTTGGCACAACGTTTACAAAAAGTCACTGATGCGCAGGCTGAAAATCTTGTGCAGGAATATACAACATCTTATGAACTAACACCGGAATTAAAAAATGCAGGTGCGGCAAGAAATGCAATGTTGGAACAGGCAAAAATAGAAATTGCTTTAAAACAAATGCTTGAAGTAGAAAACGCAGGAGCGTTTACAACTACATTCCAGGACTTGCACGGTTTACCGCAGCTTCCCGGTCTTGCAGTACAGCGGCTTATGGAACAGGGCTACGGTTTTGGCGCAGAGGGTGACTGGAAACAATCGATGTTAACACGATGCGCAAAAGTTATGGCAGCAGGACTTACAGGCGGCGTTTCTTTTATGGAAGATTATACTTATCACTTTGAACCTGGCAAGGAAGCGGCGCTTGGTGCGCACATGCTGGAAATATGTCCTTCGATTGCCGAAGGTAAACCCCGCATCGAAGTTCATCCTTTGGGAATTGGCGGTAAAGCAGATCCAGCGCGTATGGTATTTAATGCCGCGCCGGGGGATGCAGTTCTTGCGACCCTTGTTGATCTTGGAAACCGTTTTAGAATGATCGTAAACGAAGTACATACTATTAAAATAGAAAACGACATGCCAAAACTTCCGGTCGCACGTGCGCTTTGGAAACCGTACCCGAGCCTTAGCGAAGCTGCTGAATGTTGGATACACTGCGGCGGAACGCATCATTCGGTTTACAGCCGCGCTTTAACAGCAGAGTATTTTAGAGATTGGGCGTTGATGTGCGGCATCGAGTTCGTGTTGATCGATAAAGACACAAATGTAAACCGCCTGTGCGATGAACTGCGCTACTCAGACGCTTACTGGCATTGATAATAAAGAAAAACCACAGAGGACACGGAGGATTGGCAACTGTAGTTGCCCGGAGGTTTATATACGAAAACACTTTCTTCTCCGTGAAACTCCGTGTACTCCGTGGTTAAAAATTAAGGAATTATTAATTATGGATAAATTTAAAACATTGCGCGATGAAGCGTACGAAGCCAACATGGAAATTAAAAAAAATAAACTTGCAATTTACACTTGGGGTAACTCCTCCGCATTTGATCCCGATAAGGGAGTGTTTGCGATAAAACCTTCCGGTGTAGATTACGATTTATTAAAACCTCAATCGATGGTAGTTATCGACTTGGAAGGAAACATTGTAGAAGGAAAATTAAAACCTTCGTCAGATACAAAGACACATCAAGTTTTGTATAAAGAGTTTTCCAAACTTGCAGGTTTTAATATACGAGGCATTACGCACACACATTCAACTTTTGCCGTAGCCTGGGCGCAAGCCGCGAAACCTGTTTCTGTTTTTGGTACAACACATGCAGATCACGGAACAGAAGAAATTCCCTGCACAGATTTTATGAACGCTGAAGCCGTACAAAATAACTACGAACTGGAAACAGGTAATTTAATTGTACAAACATTTAAAAAACTAAATCTTGATCCTGCTTTTCAGCAAATGGTTTTAGTTGCAGGGCATGGTCCTTTTACATGGGGAAAAAACGCGGCAGAATCTGTTTATAATAGTACAGTATTGGAAGAAATCTGCAAAATGGCGCATCTTACTTTATCGATCAATCCTGAAACAAAGCCGCTACCCGAACATATAATTAAAAAGCACTGGCATCGCAAGCATGGAAAAGACGCTTATTATGGACAATAATTAAAATTATGGTTATAAATTCTCTTTTCTTTTGACAATTTTATTAATATCAGGTTAATATGTAAGTTATTGTTACTTGGTTTTTAAGTAATAAAAAATTAGGAGGAAATATGAAAAAAGTTTTAGGAATAGGATTAATCCTGCTTCTTGTAACCTGTCTTGTTATTTTTACCGGATGTCCCGGGAAAGATTCTGGCAAGGTTCAACTAACCTTTGCTCTTTGGGGAACAGCAACTGAAGAAGTAGAAACCCAAAAGGCTTTAGATGTATTCAATGAAATGCAGGACAAAATTCATGTTACTGCCAGAGCAATCCCCTGGGAAGCATATATTGAAACACTCAATATAAGTGCTGCTGCAGGACAACTACCCGATATGGGTATGATGATGGAATCTGCTGTATTGTCTTTTGCAACCAGAGGACTTTTAGCGGATCTTTCCGGAATGTACGCTCCCGGTCAACCCAAACCAATTGATGCTGTTACTTTTAAAAATGCTCAAGGAAATGCTGTTGCTTATTCAGTAGCGAATGTTATGCTTGTTATGTATTACAACCAGGATATGTTCAGAGCTGCCGGTATTAATGCTCCAAAAAGAATGGAAGATTCCTGGAATTGGGATACATTCCTTGCGAATGCAAGAAGACTTACTCTTGATAACAATGGCAGAAACCCCGGACAAGCCGGTTTTAACCGAAACAATATCGTACAGTACGGCGCAATGATAGAAAACCTTACATGGCAGCTTGAAGTTTGGACAGTAAGTAATGGCGGCGGCTTTTTCAGCCCCGACGGAAAAGAAGTATGGATAGACAAACCTGAATCTATAGAAGCAATCCAAAGAATTGCCGATCTTCATCTTGTACATAATGTTGCTCCTTTTAGTCCCGGTAATACAGATGATGGTGTCCAACGTTCACTTCTTACCGGAACTGTGGCAATGACTACTAACGGTACATGGAATATTGGTACTGCTCTTAGAGAACCAAGAGATGCCGGCAGACTTAATTATGGTGTAAGTGTTCTTCCGAACATGGGTACAAAACTTACCATGAACACAGGCGGTCCTGTTGTTATATTTAACCAGACAAAACACCAGGCAGAAGCCATGGAATTTGTAAAATGGTACTCAAATCCTGAAAACAATTATTGGCTTATCGAAGCCGGTATCTGGATGCCTACACTTGAAAATTGGTTTACCGATTCCGCTATTCTTAACAGATGGGCAACAAGCCCTGCTTATCCGCCGTTTGATGAATTCAACAGCGCTGTAGTTCAGACTTCTTTAAATTATTCAAAACCTGTTGCCAACTATTATACCAATAATACCGATGCTTTTTATGCATTGCTTGGTTCTGTTCTGGGTAATGTATGGACTGGACAAACTACCGCTCATCAGGCTATTACTTCCAACATTGAAGCACTCAGAAGGGCTCATGCCGGTCAATAATATTTTTTAGTTTTTAGCCTGACTGCATAAACTTTGTAGTCAGGCTTATTTTTTTTTAGGAGATGTTGGTGAAAGTTACAAAACTAAAAATGCTTAATAACAAAGCTGACGAACGGCGTACTGCGTATATTCTTCTTATTCCGGCATTTATAGGTTTAACTTTTCTTACCTATGGTCCCCTTTTGGCAGTATTTATTTTAAGTTTTTTTGAAATGAGAGCAGGCGGTATGCCTTCTTTTGTAGGACTGCAGAACTATATTCAACTTTTTACCACCGATCCTTTTTTTAAAGATTCGATAAAAGCTACTGTTTATTTTACTTTTCTTGCTGTTGCCGGAAGTATGGTGTACTCCCTTGTTGTAGCAATGCTGCTTAATCGAAAAATCCCCGCCAGAGGAATATTTCGCGCGATTTTTTTCCTGCCGTATATGCTGCCTGCTGTTGCCGTATACTTAGGCTGGGATTGGCTTTACCGTACCGATAACTTTGGTTTATTTAATTATATATTAAACAATTGGTTTGGAATTAGTAATGTATTATTCCTTGCACATCATGCATGGGTTGTACCTTCTCTTGCATTGGTTGCAGTCTGGCTTTGCGGAAACATGATAGTAATATTCCTTGCAGGTTTACAAAATGTTCCCGCTGTTTATCATGAAGCTGCGCAAATTGACGGAGCAAATGCCTGGCAGCGCTTGTGGAAAGTAACTCTTCCCTGCATGAGTCCTATTATATTTTACAACTTGCTTATGTCAGTTATATTTAATTTACAAGTTGTAACGCCTGCTCTTGCATTAACCCAAGGGACTCCCGGTAACGCATCAAGATTTATTACATTTCTAATGTATGATTATGCTTTTAGAAGAGGTCATTTAGGTTTAGCAAGCGCAGTTTCATTTTTGCTTTTTATTATTATTGCAATTTTTACCGGCATTCTTTTTTCTACTTCAAAAATGTGGATTTTTTCTGAAGGAGAAAAAAAATGAAATCAATACGAAATCATATTAGAAATGAAAAGATGTTTGATATATCCTCGTTCGTACTCCTTTGCGGTATTACCTTTCTGGTTTTAATTCCAATTTGGTGGATTATCCGTTCGAGTCTTATGACTAATGACGAACTATTTAGTGTTCCGCCGTGGTTTTTTCCTAAGAATTGGCATTTTTCTAATTATAAAAATTTGATGTCAAACTTTCCATTTTGGCGGTACTTGGGTAATACTGCGCTTATTATTATTCCATCAGTTACATTCGGTGTTATTACTGCGACAATGTGCGGATTTGCTTTTGCACGGCTTAACTTTCCCGGAAAAAAAATTCTTTTTTCTTTATGTATTGGTTCGATGTTACTACCGGCAATGGTAACACTTATTCCCCTGTTTCTTTTTTGGTCAGGGCAAGTGTGGCGCATGATGGGATTAGACGGACCTAATTTTATTAATACCTACTGGCCGATTATTCTTCCCTGGCTTTGCGGCGGCGGTGCGTTTAATATATTTTTGATTCGTCAGTTTATAACAACCATTCCAAGAGAGCTGGATGAAGCCGCCTATATAGACGGCGCAAGTCACTTTACAATTTTAGCAAAAATAATTATTCCAAATATTAAACCTGCTATGATAGTAGTTGGACTTTTTATTTTTGTCGTGCTTTGGAACGATCTGCTTCAGCAAATCATTTACATACATGATGCGCAGCGGCATACTATAGCAATTGGTTTAACCAGATTTAGAAGCGCTCTGGTTCAGGATCATTCATCAATGATGGGCGCTACGGTTTTGTCTTTTATTCCCGGAATTATTATTTACCTTATCGGGCAAAGACATTTTGTAGAAGGTATAACTTTAACAGGCATGAAAAGCTAAATAGGAAAAAACAATGAAAGCTAAAATGACATTACACAAAGAATTTTCGATAGGAGTTACTGACAAACGTCTTTTCGGTTCTTTTGTTGAACATCTGGGCAGAGCTGTTTACACTGGCATTTATGAACCGGGTCATCCGCAGGCTGACAGCGACGGCTTTAGAAACGATGTCGCGCAGCTTGTAAAAGATTTGGATGTTAGTATTATACGTTATCCCGGAGGCAACTTTGTTTCCGGTTATAATTGGGAAGATGGAGTTGGTGATATAAAAAACCGTCCTGTGCGGCTCGACCTTGCGTGGAGTACAAAAGAATCAAACCGCATCGGCACTAACGAATTTGCTTCATGGATAAAAAAAGTAAATTCACAAATGATGATGGCAGTAAATCTTGGAACAAGGGGAGCGCAGGATGCAGGTAACCTTGTAGAGTATTGTAATTTTTCCGGCAGCAGTTACTACAGCGACCTTCGCCGAAGTCATGGCGTAAAACAACCGCACGATATAAAACTTTGGTGTCTTGGGAATGAAATGGACGGTCCCTGGCAGATTTGCAGCCGCACCGCTAACGAATACGGAAGAGTTGCCGCAGAAGCAGCAAAAATAATGAAGTGGACAGATCCTTCTATCGAACTTGTCGCGTGCGGCAGTTCTCATGCAGGCATGCCGACATTCGGCGATTGGGAAATTACTGTACTCGATCATGTTTATGATTATGCCGAATATGTTTCGCTTCATACTTATTTTGCTGACAGGGAAAATGATGTACCAAACTTTTTGGGACGCAGTATTGAAATGGACAGGTTTATAAAAACTGTCGCAGGTATCTGCGATTTAATGAAAGCCAAAAAGAAAAGTAAAAAAACAATTCATTTATCGTTCGACGAATGGAATGTATGGTATCATTCAAACGAAGCTGACCAAAAAATTGAAAAGTGGACAGAAGCGCCGCCGCTACTGGAAGATATTTATACGATGGCAGACGCTCTTGCTGTTGGTTGTATGCTTATAACCCTTTTAAAAAATGCCGACCGTGTAAAAATCGCTTGTCTTGCCCAGCTTGTAAATGTTATTGCTCCGATTATGACAGTACCGAACGGTAATGCCTGGAAGCAAACTATTTATTATCCGTTTAAAGATGTGTCGCTGAACGGCAGGGGAACTGTACTTCGCTGTCCTGTCGATGTAGATCAATATGATTCAAAAGAATTTTCTGACATTCCATACCTTGAAGCTGTAGCTGTTTTTAATCAAGAGAGGGATGAAATAGTAATTTTCGCTGTAAACCGCAATTTAAATGAAGCAATTGAACTAGATGCGCGTATTGCAAATTTTTCGGATGTGGAAATTATCGAACATTCTGTTCTTTGTAATAAGGATTTGAATGCCTGTAATTCTGCTGCGGAAGAAAAAGTTAAACCTGTAATACAGCAGGGTGGTAAGATTGAAGGAAATGTAAACTCTAAAAAACTTACAGTTAGCCTGCCTGCCGCTTCATGGAATATGATTAAGTTAAAAGTAATAGGAGACAAACAATGAAAAAATCGCTACCGCTTTCTTCTATAAGCATCAATGATTCTTACTGGAACAGGTACACAAAATTAATACCGGAAAAAGTTATTCCCTATCAGTGGGAAGTTTTAAATGACAGGCGTACAGACGCTCCGCCTAGTTATTGTTTAAAAAACTTTCGTGTCGCAGCGGGAGAAGAAAAAGGAAAACAGCAGGGAATGGTTTTTCAGGATTCCGATGTTACAAAATGGCTTGAAGCTGTTGCGTACAGTTTAGCAACACGTCCTGATCCGGAACTGGAAAGAACAGCAGACGAAGTAATTGCTTTAATCGGCAGGGCTCAGGAAAAAGACGGATACTTAAATACATATTTCACGCTTAACTACCCGCATGAAAAATGGCAGAACCTTACAGAAGGGCATGAACTTTACTGTGCCGGGCATTTAATCGAAGCGGCAGTAGCTTATTATGATACAACCGGAAAGAAAGCTCTGCTTGAAATTGCCTGCCGCTTTGCAGACCTTATCTGTAAAACATTCGGAGAGGACGATGATCAGATGCATGGATATCCGGGACATCCGGAAATAGAACTTGCGCTTGTCCGGCTTTTTCATGCGACAGGAATAATACGTTATCTGGATTTGGCAAAATATTTTATCGATGTTAGAGGAGGGCAGCCCAATTATTTTTATGAAGAAAAAAAACGCCCGGGCTTTCGTCATATCTTTGGAGAACTATACGGTTTTGAACCAAAATATTTTCAATCGCATCTTCCGGTGAGAGAGCAGACAACAGCCGAGGGTCATGCTGTAAGAGCTCTTTATCTTTACAGTGCGATGGCGGACATCGCCGAAGAATATCACGACGATGAATTACTGGAAAGCTGCAAAACCCTTTGGAACAATATCGTACAAAAAAGAATGTACATTACAGGAAGCGTAGGTTCGTCAGGACATCTGGAACGCTTCACTGTTGATTATGATTTACCGAACGATTCAAACTATTCCGAAACATGCGCTTCCATCGCGCTTGTTATGTTCGGACAGAGGATGGCAAAAGTAACAGGGGATGCTTCATATTTTGATACTGTGGAACTCTCTCTTTACAATTCTGTAAGAAGCGGTATCTCGCTTGACGGCGAAAAATATTTTTACGTAAACCCGATGGAAGTGGTTCCGCAAGTCTGCATCGATCATGTTTCAAAATCTCATGTAAAACCAGTACGTCAAAAATGGTTTGACTGCGCTTGCTGCCCGACAAATGTTGCGAGAACCTTTACAAGTTTGGGACAGTACATCTATTTTATAGAAGAAAATGAACTGTTTATAAATCTTTTTATCCAAAACGAAACAACCTTTACGATAGAAGGTAAAAAAGTAACACTGTCCCTTGCGACCGATTATCCTAAAACAGGAGTTTCAAAAATTAAAGTAAAAACAGAAAGTACTTCGATTAATTTGAATATAAGAATACCTTCGTTTGCAAAAGATTTTTCTGTAACGGTAAACGGCAGTGCAGCTTCCGGAGAAAAAAAGAATAATTACTTCCATATAAGTAATGTAAAAGACAATGATGAAATTATTGTATCGTTTTCGATTTTGCCTCGTATTATTTATCCAAATCCAAAAGTTCCTAACAACTGCGGCAAGGTTGCAATTGTAAGAGGTCCCGAAGTTTATTGCTTTGAAGAATGTGACAACGGCGAAAACTTGGCGGCTCTTGAATTGGATACATCATCCCCATTGGAAGAAAAGTGGCAGGATGATCTTCTAGGCGGAATTATGACAATAAAAGTTAAAGGCAAAAGAACAGTTATTACAGATGACGCAGAACCCTTTAGTGAAAGATATGATCCCAATCTTTTTGAAAACAAAAAAGAAGTAATACTTACAGCTTTACCTTACGCTTTTTGGTGTAATCGAACTCCTGGTGAAATGCTGGTTTGGATTAGGGGTTATTGATTATTTCCCAAACTGTTTTAAGCGGAGTGTTCATTGTAAAAGGAGCTGTGCGCGAAATGTCACCGCCTTCATTTCTGCCATTATTAACTCTCCATCCTGTGTCCCATAACATGGGGCATATGCCGTAATTTAAACTTATCTGTTTAACTGCTGCCATCCACCTGATGCGATCTTCTTCAACCTTGTTGATAAGTGTAACTCCATACTCACCCATTATTACAGGAATGCCTTTTTCTAAAAAGGTAGTTCTTAATCTGTCGTATTCTCTTACAAGGTCTTGATAATCTACGATTGTTCCCCATGTGTCTCTGAAACCCCAGCTGTTATTACGCTGTTCTGCAATACAAAAAGTTGAAGGATCGTAATAATGAACAGATATAATTAATCTGTCCCTTATTGTATCTGTTGGCATTTTAAAAAGAGGATCGCAGGTGTGCGCGATATTTGTCCAGTAACCTGCAATCAAAAGAAAACGGTTTGCGTTTCCGGGTGTCGCGCGGACTGTGTTTACAAAAGCCTGGTTTAAAGAATTTAAAATATCAAAAGCCTGATTTTTTCCGCTGCCCGGGCTTCTTTGATTCCAAAGATCGTCAAAACCAATTTCGTTCATCGATTCAAAAATCAATTTTTCCTGGGATACATTTGCAAAACGTGTTGCAATTTGTGTCCATAATTTAACGAACCTGTCTGTTACCGCAGCCTGATTTGTAGAAGCTCCGTATATCCAGTCATCATGGTGTACATTTAATACGCAGTACATATCTTCTTCAAGTATCCATCTTACAACCTGTTCAACACGATCCATTCTGTTAGGCGGGCAGACAGGATTGTTGTTGCAGCCGCCCGGGCGCTGACATGCTCCTACTAAATAATCAGGAGCCGGTCCCATAAAATCTTTCCATGTTACAGGTAATCGTATTGAAGTATAACCGTGATTTTTTAAAGCTCTTATAAACTCGCGTGTTATGCTAGGGTTGCCCCAGCCGTTTTCTCCTGAATGCCAGTATGGATTGTCAAATCCGCTTGTTGCATCAAGGGTATTGCCGATATTTATTCCGATTCTCATGTTTTGCACAAGTGTCATTGCAGGATTTACAGGAAGATCTTTTATAATGCTTTCAGGGATTAATCTAAGATACTCATGCCGTTCACTAGCCGCTATTGCTGTTGTTATTTCTTTTTGTGATGAACACATTTGCGATGTAAAAAAAACAAAAGTAAGTACAATTAAAAATGCAAAAAATGTTTTTGATATTTTCATTTATTCCTTCCTTCCTGTAATTTATATGCTTACGGAGCCGCAATATTTGATATTAAATAATCTTCATTGACGGCTTTCATCATTACCGAAATAATTTCGGCAGCCGCGCTGTCATGCGGAGTGCCGTCTGAACGTTTTAAAAGACCGGATTTTTCCTTGCCTGCGCCGAAACCGCCATTGTCCCAATAAAAACAAACAAATCCATTATCGAAGGCGGCTTTGGTAACATATTCCATGTAATATTTGCGGTAAGGAAATCTGTCTTGAGCCTGATTCCCAGCGCCGTATTCACCTATGATAATTGGTATTCCTTTATCGACAAACGCTTCTCTTACCATTCTGAATTCTCTTTGTATATGAGGTTCGTTTCCCCAGCCTCCGAAATTTGATTTATCGCCCCATCTGCTCTGCGTAGCGCCAAGTGTAAAGTCAAAAGGATCGTAGAAGTGAATACCTACTATGATACGGCTTTTAACAGTGTCGGTTGGCATTACCAATGATGAAACTGTAACAGAAGGTCTTGTTACCCATCCGTGAATTAAAAGATAGCGGTTTGAGTTTTCGCCGCCTGCTGCACGGACTGTATCAACAAAAATCTGATTTAGTTCGTTAACCCTGTTATGCTGCGCCGCGTTTCCATTCCCCCAGCTTCCGTCATGCAGTTCGTTAAAACCTTCAAAGATTAAATCCTGTCCTGTATCTTTAAATCTTTGTGCAATCTGACTCCATACTGCTGTAAACTTTTCATCAATGGCGGATTTATTCGGCTCAACAATGTCAGTGTTTTTTACAGAAAGCCAAAAGTAACTGTCAGCTCCGTCATGGTGTATGTTTATAATCGCTTTCATTCCTGCATTTAAAACATAACCTACAACTTCTTCAACACGATCCATCCATCTTTCGCTTATCGAATAATTGTCTCTGTCGTTTATTGTATTTCCCCATGTAACAGGAATTCGCACTGCTCCAAATCCTTGAGCCGCGACTCCGTTCATAAGTTCCTGAGTCACTCTCGGGTTTCCCCAAACTACTTCATTCGGCGTTAAATGCTGATGAGCGTCAAGTGAATTTCCCAGATTCCAGCCAATCCTCATTGATAATGTAAATTCAAAAGCGTCGGTAACTTCCTGCTCAAAACCTTGTGTTAATTCTGCAGCTTTTGCTTCTATTGAAATTTTCGGATTACCGCATCCTGTTATTGCAAGTACAGCAATTAATAAAAATGGTATTAGAATCCGGGAAATATTTTTCATTTTTTTTCTCCTATATATTAGCGCCTGCTCTTACAAAAATCGGCATGCTTAAAAAGCCGTGTTTTTCTGTAATCCATCTTCCGCCCTTTACTGTGTCGCCTGTTATATACTGTTTCCAGTCGCTTTCAGGCAGGTAATAAGTAACTTCGTTATCTTCGCTGAATACAGGAGCAACAAGTAAATCGCCTCCGAGCATATATTGGCGATCAAGATACGCGCAGGTTGGATCGTTGGGGAACTCAAGGAACATTGCACGTAACACAGGAATGCCTTTTTCGTGAGCTTCTTTGGAAGACTTTAATATATAAGGCATCAATTTGGTTTTAAGCTCTGTAAAGAAACGGCATACATCCGCAGATTCTTCGTCTACGCTCCATGGTACTCTGTAAGAATGGCTGCCGTGCAGTCTTGAATGTGACGATAAAAGCCCGAACGCAAGCCAGCGTTTAAATAATGCTGCGTTTGGTATTCCTTCAAACCCGCCGATGTCGTGGCTCCAAAAACCAAAACCAGAAAGACTGAGCGAAAGTCCGCCGCGAAGTGTTTCCGCCATCGCTTCGAATGTAGATTCGCAGTCTCCTCCCCAGTGTAATGGGAACTTTTGTCCGCCTGCTGTAGCAGAGCGAGCGAATAAAATAGCCTGCCCTTTGCCTTTTTTCTTTTCGAGCAGTTCAAATACAGCTTTGTTATAAAGGTAAGAATAAAAGTTGTGATGTCTTTCAGGATCGCCTCTGTCAAAATAAACGGCGTCTTCCGGAATTTTTTCGCCGAAGTCGGTTTTAAATGAATCAACTCCCATGTCTACAAGTTTATCAAGATAACCTATATACCATTTTACTGCCGCAGGATTTGTAAAATCTACAATTGCCATTCCTGCCTGCCACTGGTCGGTTTGATAAACTGAACCGTCTCTTTTTGTAAGGAAGTAGCCGCCTTTTTTTCCTTCTTCAAAAAGCGGCGAGCGTTGTGCGATGTAAGGGTTTATCCATGCAGAAATTTTTATTCCTTTTGCTTTAATACGGGATAACATTCCTTTTGGATCTGGGAATGTTTCTTTGTCCCATGTAAAATCGCACCAGTTAAAACCTTTCATCCAGAAACAGTCAAAATGGAAAACTGACAATGGAATTTTGCGCTGTTCCATTTCATTGATAAAACTCATTACAGTTTTTTCATCGTAAGATGTTGTAAATGATGTTGAAAGCCACAAGCCAAAACTCCATTCAGGCGGCATTGCAGGTCTTCCTGTAAGCGCAGTGTAGCGTTCCAAAACAGCTTTAGGATCGGGACCGTAAATTATAAAATATTCCAAATATTCACCGCTTACACAGAATTGAACACGAGCGGTTTTTTCGCTGCCGATTTCCAGCGAAACTTTTCCGGGGTCATTTATAAATACGCCGTAACCTTTATTTGTCATATAAAAAGGAACGTTTTTGTATGCCTGTTCGCTCGCAGTTCCGCCGTCAGCGTTCCAAATATCAACATTTTGTCCGTTTTTAATAAATGGACCAAAACGCTCACCAAGACCGTAAACAAATTCGCCGACAGAAAGTGAAAGTTCATCTTTTATATACGGAGTTTGCGGTTTAAAAGGACCTTTTCCTTTTTCGATCATATATCCTGTAGAACGGAAAAGGTTTTTTGTAATTGCCTTGCCGTCTCCTTTAAAAACTGTATTCCAGTTTTGCTTTACTCCGACTGTGACAGATAGATTGCCGCTTTCCAAAACAGCTTCTTTTTCTGTTATTTTTACCGCCGGTTTAAATTTTGGATCGGATTCAAGTTCATACTTGGGTCTATTGTCAACAGCTCCTTCAAAATGAGAAACTCTTACCTTTATTATATTAGGCATAGGGCTTGAATATCTTATTGTAAGAAGCTGAGCATTTAATGTATCCCCCCTGTGATTAATGTGCTTTTCCGGCGCATATACTACAAGGTCGTTTTCCTGCTGTTCAACTTCATAAGCGCATGCAGCAAAGTGGGGTTCTATCCCTTCTTTTATCATCCAGTAACCATTAGTAAATTTCATTAATTTTCTCCTTAGATTATTTCAATTAATAATGCAGACAGATTATTAACTGATTTATAGATTATATATCATAAACAGTATACAATAGAACAGCGGCGATTGATATATTAAAATACGCCAGGAATTATTATTTTAAGGATGCGTTTTTAATGTTTTTTCTTAAAAAAATGAAAGTAGAAAAAGAGCAATATGCCCGCTTAACCCGTTTATTGGATACGGTAAATACGGCTGTTACCATCCTTTTAACAAATAATGCGGATATTTCTTTTGAAAATATTTTAACCAAATGTTTTGGTCTTATAGGACATTGTTTGGATGCAGACCGTGTTCAAATTTGGCAAAACGAAGAAATAAACGATGAAAAACATTTTATTTTAAAGTATGAATGGCTTAGTGAGCTTGGCGAAAGATGCAACCGTATACCTCACGGTTTGCCTTTCCCGTATAATATGAAAAAAGAATGGGAAAAATTATTCCTGCAGGGTATGAATATTAATTCTCCTTTGGCGAAATTGTCAGAAGAAGATCAGGATTTTTTGGGATACTACGATATAAAATCAATTGTTATTATTCCATTATTTTTGGAAGGTGATTTTTGGGGATTTTTCAGCGTAAATAACTGCCGTATTGAATGTACTTTACTGGATGAAGAAATCGGTATTTTAACTTCCGCGGGGCTTATGATGAGCACTGCCGTAAACCGTAATATCCAGATAAAAAAAATGCGGGAAGCTGATGAGCGCACCCAGATAATGATTGACGCAGCTCCCCTGTGCGCTATTTTTTGGGATAATAATATGCGCCTTATAGATTGCAACCAGGAAGCCGTTAATTTATTCGGTCTTTCCAGTAAACAGGAATTTATAGAAAAATTTTCCATGCTTTCGCCGGAATATCAGAGCGATGGAATTTCATCTTCAGAAAAAGGAGGGTTACTTGTAGGCAAAGCGTTTGAAGATGGCTACAGCCGTTTTGAATGGATGCATCAAAAACTTGACGGCGAGCCAATCCCTGCTGAAGTTACCTGTGTAAGGGTAAGGTATAAGGGAGAGTTTACTGTTACAGAATATATAAGAGATCTGCGTGAACAAAAAGGAATAATGGAAGAAATTCGCAAAGCGAAACTGGCAGAAGAAAGCAGTAAAGCAAAAAGCGAGTTTCTTGCCAAAATGAGCCACGAAATACGCACGCCGTTAAACGCAATTTTAGGCATTACAGAAATTCAGCTTCAGGATACCACGCTTGAGCAGGTTACAAAAGAAGCGCTTGAAAGAGTTTATAATTCGGCAGACCTTCTGCTTGGTATTATAAATGACATACTCGATTTATCAAAAATAGAAGCAGGTAAACTGGAAATTAACAGTTCTCAATATGATATTGCAAGCCTTATTCACGATACTGTCCAAATTAACATGATGCGTTATGAAAGTAAACCGATTGAATTTAAACTTGAGGTTGATGAAAATGTACCTGTTATGCTTTTCGGTGATGAACTTCGCATTAAACAAGTTTTAAATAATCTGCTTTCCAATGCTTTTAAATATACACAGGAAGGAATGGTTAATCTTTGTGTTTCTATGGAACCAAGAAACGAAAATAGCTCCGATATTATAATGGTTTTCAGCATTATCGATACAGGGCTTGGTATGACAGAAGAACAAGTTCAAAAACTTGGCAGCGAATATTCCAGATTTAATATGGAAGCAAACCGCAAAACTGTTGGTACTGGGCTTGGAATGAATATTACCCGAAACCTTTTACAGATGATGGACGGTGTTATTGAAATAGAAAGCAGACCTGGTGCTGGATCAAAATTTACAGTGCGTTTGCCGCAAAAATGTGAAAATTATGATTCGCTTGGCAAGGAACTTGCAGATAACCTTATGCAGCTTAATTTTTCCAATGTAGCAAAAATCAGAACCATGCAGATAAAACGTGATTATATGCCGTACGGAAGTGTCTTAATCGTAGATGATGTAGAAACAAATTTATATGTAGCCAAAGGACTTATGGCTCCTTACGGTTTATCGATAGACTTGGCGACAAGCGGATATGAAGCAATCGATAAAATAAGGGAAGGCAAAGAATACGATATTATATTTATGGATCACATGATGCCCGGTATGGACGGTATAGAAGCGGCGGAAAATATCCGTAACATGGATTATAAAAAACCTATTATCGCTTTAACAGCCAACGCTCTTGCAGGGCAGGCGGAAATGTTTATGCAAAACGGGTTTGACGGTTTTATTTCTAAACCGATAGATATACGTCAGTTAAATATGTCGCTTAACAAATTTATACGTGACATACAGCCGCCCGAAGTTCTTGAAGATGCAATCAGGCAAAAAGAGCAATTTGTTAAGGGAATAGTAATGCCTTCGATTGATCCGCAATTGGCAGAATATTTTATCCGTGATGCCAAAAAAGCAACGTCATTATTGGAAGCCATATACATTAATAAATGCCGCAGAGCCGACGATCTTTCCATATTTATTATTAATATTCATGCGATGAAAAGCGCTTTAGCCAATGTTAATGAGATTGAACTTTCTGCCGAAGCGGCAAGGCTGGAGCAGGCTGCCCGGGATAAAAACATTAATTTAATTTTGATGAAACTTCCGTTATTTATGGAAACGCTTTATGCCATAATCCATAAATTTGAATCAAAGGAAAACCAAAGGGAAGAATTGCAAAAAGAAGAAGGCGATCTTGCTCTGTTAAAAGAAAAATTACAGGAAATTCGGGCGGCTTGTACAGTATACAATAGAAAAGCGGCTAAAGATTTACTGACACAAATAAAAGAAAGTACATGGCCGCAATCTGTAAAAGAACATTTAAATATCGTGTCAGAGAATTTGCTTCATAGTAACTTCGAGGAAACCGTCAAAGCTATCGAGGATTATTTACAATCTTTGTAATATATCTGTCCATTAGGATATTTTCCATGACAGCTACAGGGGAACGTAATAACATATCGTATTCGGCAGTAAGAGAAAGGCAGCTTTCTACAGATTCTAAGTCGTATCTTTTTGCTGCTGCGGCATAATCTTCTTTTGCTTTTGGAGCAGAAATCCCTATTTTTTTTAATTCAAAACTGTTATTTCCGTTTCCTTCTTCCAGTAAATTTAAATAGTCGTATAACTTCCTGAAACACCAGGTTAATCCTGCCAAAATGCTCTGTGCGCTTTGTTTTGCGGCTAACATTACAGACATTGATTCCAGTGACTTGGATAAATCACCAGATGCTATTCTGGAAAAAAGAACAAAAGCCGATTCTTCGCGGTTGTGCGATAACCACTTCTCAATCTCCTCTGATGTAACATTTTCGTCCTTTTTTAGAAACTGCATAAGTCTTGTACATTCTCGTTTTAGTGCGTCTGTATTATTTTCTACCAATTCCAGAATTGTGTTCGCGCAGTCTCTGTCTATATCAAAACCATTGCTTCGGAAAAGCTGCTTAAGCCATTCGTGTTTTTCTTTTTCAAACATTTCATAAAAAATTTGGCGGTTATTTTTGGAGCTGTTCGAAATCACGGCATCTTCAAGGCTGGCTGTTAATTTTAATTCATCGGAAAGTAATATTAAAACTGTTTTTTCTTCCATGTTTTTTACACAGGAAGAAAGAAGCTCTATTTCGTCTTTTTTCTTTATAAGTTCGGCATTTTTTACATATACAATTCTGGAATCGGCAAATAAACTGATATTTAAAAGTGTGTCTGTTATTTCACTTACAGGTGTTTCACCTGCGTAATAGCTGAACTCTTCCGGCGCAGCCAATTTTTCTTTTACAGCGTTAATGGCATCCTGTTTTTTGCCAAGCTCGGGACCAAGAAAAATATATACGTTTTTTGAAACTGCCATTGTTTAATTAGTACGAACGGATAATTGTAAAAAGTCTTCCCAGTACTTTTACATCCTGACTGTATATAGGTTTATAAGCGGGATTTTCCGCCTGCAATTTAATACGTGTGCTTTCTCTGTAAAACTTTTTAAGCGTTACAGCTTCGTCAATTACAGCAACGGCAATTTCTCCGTTTCTGACTGTATTTGCTTTTTCAATTATGGCAGTATCGCCTTCTATAATACCGGCTCCGGACATGGAATCGCCTTTTACTGTAAGAGCGAAATATTTTTTATTTTTCCGCAGCATGGAACGGTGAAACATAATGTTGCCGTCGAAGTTTTCTTCGGATAAAAGCGGTATACCTGCGGCAACGCTTCCGAGCAATGGGATTTCCATTAAGTCGGCATCTTCAGGTCTTTTCTGAGTTAAACCCATTGTCCGCGGCCGTTTTTCTGTATGTTTTAAATGACCTTTTTTTCTTAGGGCTGTGATATGATCATGCGCGCCTTTTACTGATATAGAAAAATTGTCAGCTATTTCTCTTATGGTTGGAGGGTACGAATTTTTCTTAATATAATCGGCGATAAAATTGAGTACCTGTTTTTGACGGATCGTTAATTCTTTCATAATTTTTCCTTACGCTTATAATTTGTTTTGCGCAGGAATACTGTATTTTTTCAACTTGGCATGAAGGTTACTCGGATAAATCCCTATAGCCTCCGCTGTCTTTGAAATTATACCATTATTTTTAAAAAGTTGAAACTCCAAATAATGTTTTTCAAAATTATCTCTGGCTTCGTTAAAACCCAGTTCCATAATATTTTCAGGCAGTTTTGTCTGCATATTTGACTGTCCGCCGTTTTGCGCTGTTTTTTCTTTTTTATTTAACAGTTTTTCCAAATCAGCGCCGGTAATAATATTACCTTGATGCATAACCGATATTCTTTCTGCCAGGTTTTTTAATTCCCTTACATTTCCTGGCCAATCGTGGGCTGTAAGAACATCTAAAGCTCTTTGTTCCAGTGTAATTTCTTTGTCATGCAGCTTTAAAAAATGGCACAAAAGAAGGGGAATATCTTCTGTGCGTTCGCGCAAGGGCGGGCTATGTATAGGTATTACATTTAATCTGAAAAAAAGGTCTTGTCTGAAACGTCCCTGTTCGCAGGCTTTTTCCAAATTTTGATTTGTTGCCGCTATTATCCGCACGTCAGTTTCAATTGTTTTTTCTCCGCCAAGCCTTTCAATTTTTTGTTCCTGAATTACCCGAAGTACTTTTGCTTGTGCGGATAAACTCATGTCGCCTATTTCATCAAGGAATAAAGTGCCGCCGTGGGCTAGTTCAAAGCGCCCCTTGCGCGCGGATATTGCGTCTGTAAAAGCTCCTTTTTCATGTCCGAAAAGTTCACTTTCGATTAGGCTTTCAGGTATTGCCGCGCAGTTTATTTCGATAAAAGGGTTTTCTGACCTTGCGGAAAACATATGTATTGCTCTTGCTATTACCTCTTTTCCAGTTCCGTTTTCTCCTGTTATTAAAATACGCGCGTCGCTTCCTGCCGCCTGTTTTACGGTTTCGCGGATATTTTTTATTTCGGCGCTTGTTCCGATAATATCTTCGCATGTAAAGCGGCTGAGTTTTTTTAAATTTTTATTTTCTGCACGCAGCTTTACCAGAGCCAGTGCGTTTCTGCAAACTGTAAGAACTTTATCAAGCGACAATGGTTTTTCCAAAAAGTCGAAAGCTCCCAGTTTTACAGCCCGCACAGCCATATCGATATTTGCGTGCCCTGAGATCATGACAATTTCTGTCATAGACCATTCATTGCGGATTTTTTCCAGCGCTTCAATGCCGCCGAGTTTGGGTAAAAGAACATCCAGGAAAACTAAATCTATAACTTCTTTTTTTAATATTTCAATCCCTGCAACAGCATCTTCGCTTGTAAAAACTTTATACTTTTCATCTTCAAGAATTGAACAAAGAGCAGATCTTATACCGGGTTCATCATCAATTATTAATATTGCAGGCATTACATACCCTCATTATTTGACGGCAAATCAATATAAAACGTGGTTCCCATACCTTCTGCAGAATCAAACCAGATTGCTCCGCCGTGTTCATTTACAATTCTTTCGATAATTGGAAGCCCTAAACCAGTGCCTGATTTTTTTGTAGTAAAATATGGAGTAAAAATTAATTGACCTTCTTCGGCATTTATTCCTTTACCGGAATCCTTAACACTTATTCTACAATAACTGACTTCCCGTTTTTTTACAAGATCGGTGCGTATCTCAATAACACCCCTTCCGTTCATCGCATCTATCGCATTAATAATTATATTTGTAAAGATTTGAGAAATCCGGTGTTTGTCAATTTTAACCTGTATATCAGATTGTAAATGTTCAATGTCAAATTTTACTTTTGGATAGGAGCTGGAATATGCATTTATAACTTCTTCGATAGGTTCTTTTAAATTATTTGCAGGTAAACTTAGGGAATTTGCAGGTTCCATCGGTTTTGATAATGTTCTGAATTCGTTAAGCAAAGTTGAAAGGCTTTCTGTCTCCTGTATAATCGCCATCATGGAACTTTCAAGTATTTCACCAAGGCTGGCAGGATCGTTTTGCCATCTGCGTAATACTCGTTCTGCAGAAAGTTTTATCGGGGTTAATGGATTTTTTATTTCGTGCGCAAGCTGCTGCGCGATATTCTGCCAAATAGAAATTTTTTCACTTCGCAAAAGAGCTGTTCTTGATTTTTCCAAATCCTGCACCATCGAATTAAAGGAGCGGATTAAAATACCAAGTTCGTCATCGCGTCTTGTAAGTATCTGAATGGAAAAATCACCTTCTGCAACACGCTGTATAGCCGAAGTTAATTCTACAATGGGGTGAGTTATCCTTCGTGTAAAAGAAATTGCGATAATTGCCGTCATTAAAAGGGTTGGAAGACAGAATACTATATAAAAATAAATTAAAAGCGGCTGCATGTTTTTTCTTAATTCATTTACCGTTTCAAAACGATTTATCTGATTTTCCAAAGCGGCTCTTCCGCTGTCAAAATAGGGAACAAGATTGTAACTGATAAGACGCACTGTATTTTGCGGCAGCCTTTGCACATAACGAATAGTTCCCTGATCGCGCGGCATTTCCCTTACAGTAAAACCGCTGTCAATCGAAGGAGGGAAGGGCAGTCTGAAAGTTTCGTCTCCTGTAAAAGAAGTTTCAACCCATGTTCCTGTATTTTCACCGTCGTCTGCCAGGCGGAAAACCTGGATAGCGGTTATGTCTTTATTGTTTAAATCGTTTTGTCTTATGATGTTTTCAAAACGTTCCATGTGAAGCGAATAATTGTCGGCGATAAAACTGTTTGCCGCAGTTCCGGCAGCAGGAGCGTCTATACTGTGCCAAAACCGGATAGCTTCGTTTAACGCAGTGCTTGTCATCAATGTTATCGGCATTAATGAAAATATTACAATAACAGAAAAATAAACCAAAAGCCTTACATTAAATTTACTGCCAGGCCGCCTTGATATAAAATCGATTAAAAGATGAAAAACCGAAATCCCCAAAACAATCATCAGCATTACGGGAATGGTAAAAAATACAATCAAATTAAGCCTGTCAGGGATATTGCCGTTATTAAAAGTTTCTCTGAAAAAATTACGGGAAAATAAAACTGTTAAAATACAAAGAAGCGAATAAATTAATATAAGAATTCTAACCCTGAAAATTGAATGTTCGTGTCTTGCTTTTATTTTTTTCATTTATAATATTACCTGTAGAAAATTATTCTTCTTCAAACTTTGATTCAAAAAGTTTGACAAGTATTTCTACCGCTTTTTCTTCATCATCTCCTTCGGCGATAATTTTTAGTTCTGTTCCGTAAGCAGCGCCCAGGGTTATAATACCCATTATGGATTTAGCATTAATCCTGTCAACTCCTTTTTCCAGATAGATATTGGATGTAAAATTTTTGGTTGTTTGAACTAAAAGCGCCGACGGGCGTGCATGGATACCTGCTCTGTTTATTACCTTAACAATTCTTTCTGTCATATCTTTTTCCTTTTAAAACGTTCTTTATATTACATCATCGTGTCCAAAGAAAACCGAACGTGATGTGTCACTTTCAATCCATTTTAATATATTTTTATTAAATTCCCTTGCAGCGTGATACCCCATTGATTTTAAACGTTCATTCATGGCGGCGGTTTCAATTATAATCGGAATATTGCGCCCCGGTTTAACCGGTATTGTCAATTTCGGCACGTTTACTCCAAGCAGTTCGACTGTATGATCTTCTGCGCCGAGTCTGTCGTAGTTTTTACTGGAATCCCATTCTTCAAGTTCAACAACAAGCTGAATTTCTTTGCGATCCCTTATCGCGCGTACTCCGAAAAGATGAGTTATGTTAATTATTCCAGGTCCGCGGATTTCCATATGATGCCCGATTATTCTATTTGCGCCCGTTCCCATCAATGTATTTCCATAGATGCAGTTTATTTCTACAACATCGTCAGCGACAAGGCGGTGACCGTGGTGAATTAATTCCAGAGCTGTTTCGCTTTTTCCGACTCCCGAATCACCCTGTATTAAAATTCCCAAACCGTAAACTTCTACAAGTACTCCGTGTACAATTTGCCGCGGAGAAAATATTCTGGAAAGGATGCGCATTATTCTCGCTGAAAAATCGGCAGACCCCAAATCGGTCTGTAAAATAGGGCATTGGGCATTTTCTGCTATTTGAAAAAAATCTTTGTGAGGGCAGTGGTTATGGGTGAAGATGCAGCAAGGCATGGGATAACCGAACATTTCTTTGATTGTATTTTTGTTACCTTCGCTTTCAAGCCGTCTTAAAAAAGCCGTTTCTCCGCGTCCGAATAATTGAATTCTTTGGTAAGCGAAATCTTCAAAGAAACCCATAATAGCGCCCATGGGACGGTTAAGATCAGGAATGTCAATTGGTCTTCCAAGACCTTTTCTTCCGCCAATGCAGCGAAGGTTAAGGGAGTTGTGTTCTTTGAGATCCAGATCGATTAGATCCAGAACTGTAAAAGCCCTGTCCGCCATGTGATTATTTTATACTAAATTTTCATACTATGCAATTATCCGTAATGTCTCGACAAGAAGCCTATTTTTTCATATTATATTCATAGGAGTTATTATGAAACTTCGTTTCATATTCGATTAAACGCGCGGCTATACAGCCGCTTATAATTGGAGTTAATATGCGAGTATACAATTTTTCACCGGGACCTTCTGCTCTTCCGCTGCCTGTTTTAGAAAAAGCAGCCGCCGAAATGACAGATGCCTATGGCACTGGTCAGTCCGTTATGGAAATGAGCCATCGTTCAAAAGATTTTAAACCCATATTTGAAAAAACCGAATCTTTATTAAGAGAAATTATGGGTATACCCGCAAATTATAAAGTGCTCTTTTTACAGGGCGGCGCTTCACTTCAATTTGCAATGGTTCCGTTAAATCTGGCTGCAGGTGATAAACCAGGGCAGGGAAAAAAAGCCGCTTACATTGATACAGGTATTTGGTCTGACAAAGCCATAAAAGAAGGTTCAAAGTACGCAGATGTACAGGTGCTTGCAAGCTCAAAAGATAAAGCATATACATATATTCCCGATGCTCCTGCCGCTTCGCCGGATACAGCTTATTATCACATTACTTTAAATAATACGATTGTCGGAACCAGATGGGATAAAATCCCTGATACAGCTTCTATTCCGTTAGTTTCAGATATTTCAAGCTGTATTCTTTCCGAACCGCTTGATGTAAGCAAGTTTGGTATTTTATACGCAGGCGCACAGAAGAACCTCGGTCCTGCCGGTGCAACAGTTGTTATTATCCGTGAGGATTTAATCGGAAAAGCGCCGGATTGGACTCCAATAATGTTAAAATACGACACTCATTCAAGCGAAGGTTCAATGTATAACACTCCTCCGTGTTACGGCATTTATATGATCGGGCTTGTTTTGGAATGGATAAAAAACTGCGGAGGTGTAACAGCTATCGCAAAATTGAATCAAGAAAAAGCCGCTCTTTTTTATAACTACCTGGATTCTTCAAAGATGTTCAGCTCTCCTGTCGTAAAACAATTCCGCAGCTTAATGAATATTCCTTTTATTTTTAAAGAGCAGGATGAAACAAAAAAAGCAGAACTGGAAACCAGATTTATAAAAGAAGCCGCCTCTGCCGGTCTTTTAAATCTTGCAGGTCATCGTCTTGTCGGCGGAATGAGAGCGAGTATTTATAACGCCATGCCTATTGACGGTGTTAAAGCGCTTATCAGCTTTATGGAAAAATTTGAAAGTTAATATATTAAAATTGAGGTTTAAACATGTTTAGAATTCAAACATTAAATAAGATTTCTCCCATCGGATTGGATCTTTTTAGCAGAGATAAATATGAAATTGCAAGTGATATTCCAAATCCCGATGCAATTTTGGTACGCAGCGCGGACATGAATGGAATGGAAATACCATCTTCTGTTTTGGCGATTGCAAGAGCGGGAGCCGGTTACAATAATATCCCTGTCCAAAAATGCAGCGAAAAAGGCGTAGTAGTTTTCAATACTCCCGGCGCAAATGCAAATGCCGTAAAAGAACTTACTCTTGCTGCAATGCTTTTATCTTCGCGCGATATTATCGGAGGGGTTAACTGGACAGCAACTGTTGCAGACAAGGCAGATGTTGCAGACCTTGTAGAAAAAGAAAAATCCAAATTTACAGGACCGGAATTAAAAGGAAAAACTCTCGGCGTTATCGGTCTTGGCGCAATCGGCGTAATGGTTGCAAATGATGCAATGGCTTTGGGAATGAAAGTAATCGGTTACGATCCTTTTATTTCTGTAGACGCCGCCTGGCATCTTTCAAGCGATGTAACAAGAGCCGACAGCCTGGAAAGCCTGCTTGTAAAATCCGATTATGTTACATTGCACATTCCCCAAAGCGAAGCGACCAAAGGTTTACTGGACAGCGAAAAATTTAATATAATAAAAAAGGGAGCGCGCATTATTAATCTTTCGCGTAACGCACTTGTAAAAGATAAAGATGCCGTAGAAGCGCTTGAAGCAGGAAAAATAAGCTCTTATGTTACAGACTTTCCTTCTGCAGAGCTTTTGGCATGCAAAAAGGTAATAGGCATTCCTCATCTTGGAGCCTCTACCCCCGAAGCCGAAGATAACTGCGCGATAATGGCAGTGCAGCAATTAATCGATTACCTGGAAAGCGGTGAAATCCGCAATTCTGTTAACTTCCCGAAATGCAGGCTCGAGCAGCGTTTCCCGCACAGACTGCTTGTTGTAAACAGAAATATTCCAAACATGGTCGGGCAAATTACAACCAATCTTGCTTCGGCGAATGTAAACATTCAGGATTTAATTAACCATCATCGTGATGAATACGGTTTTAGTATTGTAGATACAGAACAGCAAATTCCTGATTCTGTTTTGGAACAGATTCGTAAAGTTGAAGGAATTATAAGGGTTCGCTCGATAGAAAAGTTATAATTGAAAAATTATGAACATGAGTTTCCAGACTTTAAAGATGAAGTACATCATTCCCTTTTTTCCGGGTGTGCTTTGTTCTCTATTGCTTTGCGCATTTATTTTTACTTCGTCTGATTTTTTTAAGAAACAGGAACCTGTCTTAATTGTACAGCAGCAAATTGAAGAAGATGCAGATGACGGATTTATTTTTGCCATAACGGAAAAACTTCCCGATCCTATTTTACAGTATTACCGTAATCCCGATTATCAGGATTGGGTAATAGAATTTTTTATGGAGATTTGTTCAAACAGGGAAGTAGCACAGGCAATTCTTTTTAGCTCTGATGTTTACGATGTTTCGCCTTCTTTAGCTTTTGCTTTATGCTGGGAGGAAAGCCGTTTTAACCCCAATGCAATTAACCGCGGAAATCAGGATGAAAGCATAGACCGCGGTTTGTTTCAATTAAACAGTAAGTCATTTCCCAATTTGGAAATACCTGCTTTTTATAATATTGAAACAAACGCCGATTACGGAATAAATTATCTGCGCCAATGTTTAAACTCAGGCACAACTGATGTTTCCGCGCTTGCGATGTACAATGCCGGAGCGGGAAGGGTAAGGTCTACAGGAGCGCCGCATGTAACGCTTAATTACATAAGCAGAATTTTGGAAAATCGCCAAAAGATAGAAAACCGTTTCCATTCAAGGATGATTCGTGAAGAAGAAATACGTCTTGCCGCAGAAATACAACAGCTCCAGGTTGAATAAATAACTTCCGGTATTAATGTCCTTTTTAGGGAAGTATCGCGTTTTAAAGTTGATATTTATCACGGATTTGTCACACTTTATAAATTATAATTTTTTTTTGTAATTTGGGTTGTTTTTTATTTTATTTTAAGATAATTTGGAAATATGAAAGAGATAAAAGCGCCAAATACATTTAAAACCCTATTTTTGGGAAAACGTTATTTTGAGCTTACCAATGTTAATGACCAGGTAAGATTTATGATCATGAATACTATATTCATGCTCGCCGTAGTTCCATTAACGATATTCGGCATACAAGGGTTATCCGGAGACACTACAAGAGCCACAATCAACTTTGCCATAGCATTTGCATCATTGGCAACACTTATAGCTTTGCGTTCCAGGATTCCATTAAAATTTATACCGATACCGACTGTTATAATGTTCGGAGCTTACTGCGTCTTCCTCCTTAATAACGCTACTCTTTATTTATGGGTATCGATTTGGTTATTTTCATTCCCGTTAATATCGATTTTTTTATGCAAGATGACTATGGGAGTAATAGCATCTACAGCGGTTCTTGTTGGAGCAGGTATATTATTATACAGACCAGGGTCATTGGCTTTTGAATTTGAACCGGCAATAAAGTTCAGATACTTAGCCGGTTATATTTTTATTTTTGCTTTAACAATAGTTTTTGAATATGTCGGAATAAAAAAAGACAAAAAGGAAGCTATCTTAAATGATGAACTAAATAAAGAACGGGACAACCTGAAAAAAGAAGTAGAAAAAGCAACCGCAGATATTTCCGCTCATTTAGAAAAAGCAACCACAAACGGAAAAAAACTTAATAATGTTATTCTGGAATCTTCCCAGGCATTAGGCGTAATTCATGGAAATACCGAAGAAACACTGACAGAAACCACTACGCAGCTAAAATCGGTTGAACATACTTCCGAACATATTTCACAAATAGTTAAATCCATAAATAACCTTGAAGAAGCGGTTGAATCGCAAGCCTCGCATATAAGCAATTCTTCTGCATCGATAGAACAAATGGTTGCAAATATTGATTCTATCCGTTCGATAACAAATGAAATTACAAAAACAACCGATAACCTGTCTTCGGCATCTGCATCCGGCAATGAAAAAATGCAAAAACTTATTACAGAAGTAGAAAACCTGCGTGAAAGATCTGAAATGCTGCAGGAAGCAAATAAAATAATACAGGATATTTCCGCTAAAACTAACCTTCTTGCCATGAATGCTGCAATAGAAGCGGCTCATGCAGGAGAAAGCGGCAAAGGATTTGCGGTTGTCGCAGATGAAATACGAAAACTCGCGGAAATGGCTGGTAAAGAATCCAAACACATTAAAGAAGAAATTAAAAATATGGATAAATCCATTAAAAGCATCAGCGGCGTTACTGAAGATACCGTAAAATCCATGAATTTAATATTTAACGAAATAAAAACAATGGATAGCGCTTTCGCTCAAGTTAATAATGCGATAGAAGAACAGGCAGAAGGCGGCTCTCAAATTCTTAAAGCGATTTCTTCCATTAAAGATGAAACAGAGATTGTGCGTACGGGAAGTGAAGCCATACAAACGCAAAGCGGTTCAATTTTTAATGAAATGCAGAAATTACAGGATATTTCCGAAAACGTTACACGAAAGGTAAACGAAGTAAATGAAGCCAGCAAGCAAATATCAACGGTTTTACAAAACGCCAAAGAAATTATCGCTTCTTAAATATATTTTGGATCATTACATTTAATAGGGAGATTTTTATTAAATATATTTTAATGCGTAAGTTTTTTTCTAAGAATTTAATTTGTTTATTCGGATTTTTGCTGATTCTCTGCGCCATTGTGTCTGGAATTTTATGCTGCACAAATGAATCAGAATACCTTGTATCCGGCAGCGGCATAGAAAGTATAAAATCGTTTAGTGATATACCGGGTATTACAGAAAATGAAATATCCGCGATTGAAGCACTCAAGGGAAAAATGCAGAGTTTTTCTTTTGGGAAATTATTTTCTGCTGGAAACTTCGCTGCAGAGGCAGAAGGGTTTATATTGGCGAACGGCGAATACGCCGGGTTTTCGCCGATGTTCTGCGAACTGCTTTCAGACCTTTTCGGAATTCCATTTGTATTAGAGTTTCATGACTGGGATTCTCTTATAACCGGTATAGAAAATAAAACTATAGATTTTACGAGTGAGTTTGGAATTACAGAAGAACTGCAGAACAGGTATTATATGTCCGAACCCGTCGCGCAGCGTCCGCTGGGATTAAGTTACGATTTTGGAGGAGCTGCAAACCTTATTCTTGTTCAAGATTTGCTTCCGCTGGCATACATCCCTATTGCGCTGACAACTGCGAACGCTGATTTTGAACCAATTATATCGGTAATAAATAAATACATCGCTGCAGACGGAATTAAAATACTTTATGAATTATATCGTACCGGTAATGATAGATATAACCGTAATGTCCTTTATAATTCTTTTTCTGATGAAGAAAGAACATATATAGACAACCTTTCTGCCTCTTGCAACGAAGTTACCCGCGCAAAGATTCCAATAGTATTAGGGACTGATACATATCCTGTAAGTTTTTATAACTCTAATGAAGGAGAATTTCAGGGTATCTCTATAGATGTTTTAAAAGAAATAACAAAATTGACCGGAATTGAGTTTGAACCTATCAATGATAAAAATGCGTCGTGGGGAGAGATACTCGAATTACTCAGAGCCGGAGATGCAGCATTGATTTCTGATTTGATAATTACTGAGGAACGAAAGAATTTTTTTACATGGCCTGAGACTCCGTTTTTTTCGACGCCTTATGCGTTTTTTTCCAAAATAGAGTATCCTAACCTTGAACTATACCAAATCGGGCAAGCGGCAGTCGGAGTAGTTGGATGGTGCGCAACCCGTCAATTGTATGATCAATGGTTTCCAAACAATTCCAATGTAAGACTCTATGATTCTCAGGATGATGCATTGGATGCTCTTGAAAGAAATGAAATAGACTTGTTTTTTAATCTTGGATATATCCTTTATTATCAGCAAAATTACCGTGAAAAACCGGGGTTTAAAGCCAATTACACTTTCCCTGTTTTTAACGATACATTTTTCGGACTTAATAAAAATGAAGTTATTCTATGCTCAATAATCGATAAAACAATATCTTACATAAATACCGGCAGGATTTCAAACGAATGGACAAACCGTTCTTTTGACTATTCCAGAATACTTGCCGAAGAACACTCACATCATGCAAACCAGCGTACTTTGATTGTATCTGTATCAGCTGTTATCCTTTTACTGCTGATGTTAATGTTAGTTATACAGTTAATCATAAATAATAAAACGAAAAAAACTGCATCAACTATATTTGAGGCAAATCCGCAGATGAACGCATTATTTGACAGCAATTTTAAAGTAATAGACTGTAATCCTGCCGCTTTACGTTTCATGGGTTTTCAAACAAAAGAAGAATTTATTTCAGGGTTTTTTGAACGATTTAAAAAGAGCCTGCCGGAAATTCAACCGGACGGCCGTGTTTCGTTACCGTTATCTGAAAGGTTAAAGACCGCCGTAAAAGAAGGATATAACAGAATAGAAACAGAGGTTTATATTGGGGATAAAACTAAAAACTTATTGGCTGAATTTGTCAGGATTCCTTACGAAGGCAGTTTTGCAATAATTGCATACGCCTACGACATGACTGAAATGCGTAACCGTGAAAAAGAAATAATCAAAGCGCATGAAGTAATGGATAAATTGAGGCAGGATGCCGAGGTTGCAAGCAAGTCCAAAAGCAACTTCCTTTCAAACATGAGTCACGAAATGCGCACCCCGATGAACGCTATCATCGGCATGACAATTATAGGAAAAAAAGCTGATGACATAATGCAAAAAAATCATGCCTTGAACAAAATCGGGGATGCGTCTTCCCACTTGTTAGGTGTAATTAATGATGTACTTGATATGGCAAAAATTGAAGCGAACAAACTTGAATTATCTCCTGTTGAATTTAATTTTGAAAGAATGCTGGAAAAAGTACTGACAGTTATTAATTTCAGAGTTGAAGAAAAACGACAGCGGTTAACTTTGAATATTGACAGTGATATACCGCGCTTCCTGATCGGAGATGACCAGCGTTTAGCGCAAGTTATTACAAATCTGCTTGCTAACGCGGTTAAATTTACTCCTGAAGGCGGTAATATTGTTCTTGAAGCAAATTTATTAAATGAAGCTGACGAAATTTGCGAATTGCGTATTTCGATAACTGATTCAGGGATCGGTATATCCCCTGAAAAACAAGAAAAGCTGTTCTCCGCCTTTGAGCAGGCGGAAAGCGGAATAAACAGGCAGTACGGCGGAACAGGTCTTGGTCTTTCCATATCCAAACGTATTATAGAATTTATGGACGGAAAAATTTGGGTAGAATCAGATCTCGGTAAAGGCGCGAAATTTATATTCACCTTAAAAGCGCAGCGCTGCGCTTTGCGCGGCGAAAAAATAGATTCGCAGTCCAGTTTAAACGAAAGTTTAAGTTTACCTGATGAAACTAAAGAAGATAAAACTTTCAGAGCCGGTGAGTTCGAAGGCAAAAATATGCTGGTTGCTGAAGATGTGGAAATTAACCGTGAAATTTTAATAGCGCTGCTGGAAGATACAGGGCTTTCGATTGACTGTGCTTTAAACGGCGAAGAAGCGTTTAAAATGGTAGAAACTGACCCGGAAAAATACGACATTGTTTTCATGGATGTACAAATGCCGGGAATGAACGGATATGAAGCAACCCGCCGTATAAGAGAACTGGAAAATCAATTTATTGAAAATTCGCATAAGCGGATACCAATTATAGCGCTGACCGCGAATGTCTTTAAGAGCGATATAGAGGACTGTCTTGCAGCAGGCATGGACGATCATCTTGGAAAACCGCTTGATATTGACAGGGTTATAGAGAAACTTAGAACATACCTAAATTAGTTTAACGCAATTACAATTATTCTGATAATATTTCCAAAACTTCTTCAGAAGTCTTGGCTTTTAATATTTCATCGCGTTTTTCAGAGCTTTTAAACAGAAGGCTTACTTCTGCCAAAAATTGCAGATGCGGTCCTGTTTTTTCTACAGGAGATAAAGTCATTATAAATATTCTGCAAGGCTGCTTGTCCAGTGAATCAAAGTCTACCGGTTTTTCGGAGATTCCGATGCAGGCTACCAAATCCTTGGTAGTGGCGGTTTTCCCGTGCGGTATTGCGATTCCGTGTTTCATACCTGTGGACATTTTTTCTTCTCTGTCCATTACCGCTGCAAGCGCCGAATCCCTGTCCTGAATTTTTCCGGTTCTGTGAAGAATATCAAGTAATTCGTTGATTATTTCTTTTTTTGTGGAACCTTTCAGGTGAAGGTCTATATTATCCGTGTTGATTACTGTTTTGAGGTTCATTCTGTTATTATAACCCCCTTGGTATTGAAAAGTCAACAATTAAATGCCGGCTTGTAAACCCTGTATATTTTGCGCAACCCCAATGCAATTCCATAACCGCCAAAGCCTGAGATTAATCTGTCTATAATATTCATTGGTATACGGGATAGAATTTCCTTTAGTATTACAGGAAAATTCTGACCGAACATAGTTGCACTGAACACACTGGAAATAACAGCTTCTTCTGTATTATTGGAAGAAAAAATCAGGATAAATCCAGCAATAGTTCCGCCTAAAATGCTAATTGTAAGACAAAGTGCAAATGACAAAAGAATTAAAATAATTATATGATCGATTACAAAACTTAAACGGCTGCTTTTATGTAATGATAAAACCTGCGGTAATTTATTTTCTGTAAGAGTCAGGTTTAATTCGCGTGGAAATAACTTCATAAAAATAAAAACAACAGCAGCTGTTGCTATACTGCATAAAGTAAAAAGGTGTCCTTCCCAGCCCCAAAACCATATCGTTTGATAAATTGTATTTCCGATTATACCGCAAAGTGCACCCCAAAAAAAGCCGCAGGTTAATGTAATAGTTATTGTAAGGATTGTATCCAAATACAGGGGAAATCCAAAAAACCCGGATAATCTGCAGATAACAATATTAAGAAAAGCACCTGTAAGGCAAAGGGCAAAAGCTATTATTGTCTTGCGCATACTTCTTTATATCATATATTATAAAAATATGTTATTAGAATGTACCCAACAGCCCTCGGGGGGGGGGGGGGGGGGGGG
>WQYB01000015.1 GCA_009781475.1 Treponema sp. | reverse complement strand
CTATTGCTAGAAGCAATAAACGGCATTCCTTTTTATATTCACCGGCAGAGTAGTCTTTTAACAGGGAATTACATTTTGTGTAGTCTTCGAATATGGAGAAACCACGTTCGGATTTCATTCTTTGGAGGATTACAAAGAATGGATCTTTAGTAGAACTTGTTGAGGCTTTTTTTACATTTTGATTTTGCTTCGCAGGGGTATTTGTTTCAGAGACAGATGGTGTTGTAGAAATTTTGCTTATGGTTTCATTTTTTTTATCTTCACCAAAAGTTTTTACTTTTGGATTAGGACCGTATTTATTATCACTTGGTTCACTGTCATTTGCACAAAAGACAATTAAAATAACTATACCTACAAATGGAATTAAGCTATATAAAATATATACCCAACTACGACCAGTATCATGTAGACGTCTAATAATAACTGCAAAACTAGGAATTATTAATGATATATAAAAAATACCAAAAACAAGATTAATAAAAAAATTTAAAAAAGGACTTAGATTAAAATCAAATAATACAAGTAAAGGTAAAAAAGTAATCATTAAAGAATAATATATAATAATATAGTAAATAAGACTAAAAAGTGTAAAATACCAATATTCTTTACGTCTTGCCCGTCCTTTAAAATCAAAATATTTTTTAAAACATTGTCCAATAAAATAAAAAAAAGATTCATTGCTTTGTGTTTTTAATTTTTTCTTTACATCAGTTTCAATCATTTCACATACACCCCATACAGCCAACTCACAACCTGTTCTGCAGATTCTTTTATCATCGAATATTCGTCATTAAGCCTGTTTATCAATTTATTTTTGGTAATCTCAGGTTCTGTTGATCTTGCAATTTCGCCAGGGCAGCCTGCTTTAGCTAACAATAATAAGCGGCTTTCTTTTTTAAATTCACCGGCTGTGTAGTCTTTTAACAGCGAATTGCATTTGGAGTAATCTTCGAATATGGAGAAACCCCGTTCAGCTTTCATTCTTTGCAAGATGGTTAGAAATGGACTATTTAAAGTGTTTGCTGTGGGTTTATCTTCTTTTTGTTTTTTGGGTGTTGTAGGTGAAGGTTCTATTACTTCTTTGTGTACTGTGTCAACAGAAAGTTTTGCAGCTCGTTTTTGCATAATGATGGAATAGATAATTAAAACTAAAGTAAAAAAAATAATGTTTGTATAAAACTGTATATCGTTAAATATTCGTGTAAAATTAAAGAAATAATGGAAATGAGGAATTCTAAAAGGAAATAACCAATCAATAAAAGAGGTAAATAGAATTAATTGTGTAATAAAATATATACCAATATATAATATAATTGTTTTAGAATATTTATTTTTATTACTAAAATTTAACTTATACTTAAATAATCCAATTAAAAGCCCAAATAGACCACTAAGTAATATTAAATATAAATCACCAGTTAAACATGTAGAAAAAATACCCATAAAAAAACCTGCTGCGGGTCCAAATAATGATGATATTGATGCTATAACACCCAACCTTAAAAATAAAACAAACGAATTTCTAAAAATAAAATAAAATATTATATCATTGAGCAAGCAAAATAAAAAACCAATGGAAATCGCAATTATAATCTTTTTAATATTATGTTTGCCTTTAATCATTTTTTTTACATCAATAATAATAATTGGAATAGAAATTAAAATAGTAAAAATTAAAAAAAACGTCACTACTTCCCCTCCACCTTTACACTCACACCACCAACAACAATTTCACAATTGGGTAATAATGCTCGTGCCTGACCGGGTTCTACCGAGTACTCAGAGCTATCGGGCGCTTTGTATTTCCAAGCCTTATCTGTATTGTTACGCAAAATAGAGGCTTTTTTATCATTTGGGTGCTGTTCAATTGTTCCTAATTCTTTTGTTGAATTGGAATCGAAATTAGCAATTTCCAGGTGATGCTGCCTGAGGGTTACGTTTGGTAAAACTAAAATATTTGTTTTGTTATTAAAACCATGATCTATAGTAAGGAAAAGTTGAAAAGGTATTTCATTATTACAATTGAAACATGTAAATGGTGATTGTTTACCATCCCATGTATTTATTGAATTACATTTTGGACAATTAACAGTATTTGCATTTAATTCAAGAAAAACACGCTGCCAGTCACGCAACTGAGTACGGTAGCTAGGGTCGTTTACACCTTTTGTAAATACAACTGTAAACAATTCTTTAAGTTTTGGCGAACACATGCGCTCCCAGCGTTTAACGCATGTTTGTAAATCTTCTATACCTTCTGCATTGTTGCTGGTATCATTCGGATCAAAAATAAAAACAGGCTCGGATGCGTAAAGTTTTTTCTTTGCAGGGATATCCCATGAATATATATTTAATGTTTTTTTACCTTCCATTGGATGTTCCCACATCCACATATAAAAAAGCATTATTGCCGCAGAATATGTATCAGTTTGAGCATTTGGATTTGATTTATTTAAAGCAACTTCAGGAGCCATAAATTCCCATACGCCTTTTACCGGAACTAATTCTGTATTTGTTACTACATTATCATTATCGCAAATTATAATGTCGCCATTTTCAGGATCAAACATCAAGTTTCCCATGTTAATATCACAATACGCAAGACCTGAAGCATGGATGGTATCAAGTGCCAAAGCTAAAAGATAACTGATACGGGATAATATCTGTAAATTAGGCTGTTGAGCATTGCCTATAACTACTTTATGAAGAGTAACAAAACGTTCCTCTATAAGGGGCATTACGTAACCAAACCCGTTTTTTGATTGATCGTGGCTAATCATTTCTATTGGCCATATAAATTTAATACCCTTGTCAGGTGCGATTGGACACCCTCTGGAAATTAGCTTTGTTATACGATCTCGTTGATCGGTATTTACAGTAGAAGGTTTATACCACTTGGCGGCATATTGTTTTCCATCTTTGTTTTTTACCTGAATAACAGTACCTTGTCCGCCTGCGCCAAGTTTTCTTAACATTTCATATTTCTGACCGCTGGAAATACCTTTAAAAAAATCTGCCATAACTACACCTTGCCTTGTAAGTTAGGTAAAAAAATTACCAATGATATATCGTCTCCTACGCCTTTTTGCGATAATTGTTTTATTTCCTGAGCAATAGTAAATTCAAAATTTGTAAATCCTTTTTTTATCAAATTAAAATAATAATTTAGAATTTCTTTTTTTGGATCTTTTAACGAATCTGTAAAACCGTCGGTTACAAGGAAAAGCATTTTTATATCTTCTAAAAATAAAACCTGCATTTGCCATTTTTTATAAGCGTCGCGGGAACAAAGGCTTGCGGTTGCAAGTCCAAGGTTTTCGCTATTTTTATCATCAGTTTCAAAAAGATTGTTTACTAAGAATTTTTTATCTTGATAAGAAATGGAATAAATTGAACCGTCGCCTATTTTTCCGGAAAAAAAGCAATTATTAAAGACAAGACCAATAGATATTGTGGTTCCATAAAGTTTAATTACATCATCAGGGTTATTTTCCGTATCGTTTGCATGCGCTTCTACCATTCGTACCCAATTATTTACAAGCATTTTTCCAAATCGTCCCTGAAAATCATCCTTTACCATTTCTATCCAGTTATTTGGAAATTTTTCAAAAGTATCAATAACAAATATAATAAACCGGTTAACGCTTTCACTTGCTGCCTGTAATGCCAGGAAAGAACCAACATCACTACGGGTATAAGCGTCTCCGCCGTGACCATCCGCGACTGCCATAAAGAAAAATTTATAACCTTTATGGTACAAAGTCGCTGTTGCGGCTGCATCCTGACAGGGCAGACCTTTATCGGCATGGTTTGCGCCTTTTATGGAAGTACATATAAATCTGCTTTTTTTGTTATCCATTAATTACCTGATTTAAAAAACATCGCCGGCTTTTAGTTTGCTAAAATCCGGTCCGTCAGAATCTTCGTTAACCTCAATTTTTTGCAGAATTACAGGAGAATCAGGATCATCACCATCACCTTGTGATTGAGACGAAGCCTGAGTTGCCACCAAACTTGCCGCTTGTATGTAACTGGTTAATTTTCTGGCATCAGATGCCGGGAAGGTTTCTACCCCCTGTTTCTGTCTTAAATAAGGCGAAATAAAAGAATCTAATTGCTCTTTATTGTAGTCATTTTGATTTCCAATACCGATGGCAATTCGCACAGCCTTTTTCCCCCAGGGAGATTCGTTTAAGCGAGCAATGGCTTCGTAATAGAGGCTCTCGGGTTCGTCAGTGCATCCTCCGTCAGACATAAGGATAACAACAGGCGGCACATTTCGTTTACCTATTTTACTGATATCCAGTTCTGAGGTTAACATATCCAGCGCTTGAGATGTAGCGGTTGCTCCTCCAGAAGCATCCATGTCAATCCAGTTAAACTTGCTAACAGGAATTGGTTCAGGACCCATATGCCACTGAGCATTAGAACCGAATTTAATGGCTCTCATATAGATATTTATACGGTCATTTTCCTCGACCCTGCGAATTTCGGGTATAACATTACGAATGGCATAATTTACCTTTTGAATATTTTCTCCTGCCATAGAACCTGACCAGTCAATAAGCCAAAAAAAATGCAGACTCCTTCTTACAGTATTTCCGGATATCCCATCTGAACGCTCAAATCCTTTTTTTGCCATACGATATTTCCTTAATTTCTTATATTCATAAGATTATTGATCTAAATTGGATTATTGTCAATTTATTGGGGTTTAATGTATAATAAACCACTATACAAATTGAGGTCTTTATATGAAAAAAGCATTCATCACCCTTTTAACCGAGTTTGTCGAAGACAACGGCAGAAAAATCCTTGAAAACCCTGACCGTTTTAAGTCCCTTTTCCTGGATTTTTCCCAAAACCAATTTAAAGCAGAAGTTCAAATTTTTTGCCAGTTTTTGGCATCCCCGCAAGCACAGGAAATTAAACAAAGCGATGATGTTGATACTTTGTTTTTGAATGGTGTTGCTGAGAGGTTTCATCAGGCATATCTCTTTGATAAAAATACTTGTGAACTTATAGTTAAGGCTTTTGCTATGTCTATGGGTTTAATTGATAAGAAGGTTTTTGCAACTGAAGTTACAAGAGAAACAGTAAAACCAAAGGCAGTAAAAGAAAAAATTGAAAAGAAGGAAGATAAACCTGTTTCAAAAATAGTAAAAAAACCAACAGAAGAAAAACCTAAAGAACAAAAGACAAAGCAGCCAGCCGAAGACAAACCTATTTCTAAAAAGCAAAAAGAAGTTCTTGTAAAGGAAGAGCTTCCAGTAAAATCTAAACCTCATGATGATAAAAATATAAATCGGGATTTTCCTCATTTAAAGCAAAATAATGTTAATTTTTCTAAAAAGAATAAAAAAATAATTTTGATTGGTGTTGCGATAATTGCTGTAATTGGTTTTAGCATTTTTGGTATAAATAAAAACATAGAAATTCAACAACAACGTATAGCGATAGAAGCGCAGAGACAGCGAGAGGCAGAAATACAAAGACAGCGAGATGCAGAAGCACAAAGACAAAGAGAACTAGAAACGCAAAGACAGCGTGAATTAGAAATTCGCAGACAAATTGAGGCTGCTGGTTTTGTTTTTATACAAGGTGGGACATTTTATATGGGAAGCCATTTGTATATTGTAGCTCGTGATTCAGATGAAACTCCACGACATGTATCAATTAGTTCGTTTTATATAGGAAGGTATCCTGTAACACAGAGAGAGTATCAAGATATAATTGGAACGAATCCAAGTTATTTTAAAGGAGATAATTTGCCGGTAGAACAAGTAAGCTGGTTTGATGCTATTGAATATTGTAACAGACGGAGTCAAAAAGAAGGATTAACACCTGTATATTCAATTAGCGGAAGTGGTAATAATCGTTCTGTAACATGGAATCATGTTGCAAATGGTTATCGTTTACCAACATCAGCAGAATGGGAATACGCATGTCGTGCTGGAACAAATACACCATTTAATACAGGTAATAATATAACAACAAGTCAAGCTAATTTTAATAATTCAGTTGGTAGAACAACTCCAGTTGGAAGTTATGCGCCTAATGCGTGGGGTTTATATGATATGCATGGAAATATATATGAATGGAACTGGGATTTTCTTGATGACGGTTATCGTATAAATCGTGGTGGGTGTTGGAGTAACCGGAGTCAATTCCTCCGTACTGTTTCATGGACTTATGCAAATCCCTCGAGGATAAGTAGTGCTTGTGGTTTTCGTGTTGCACGTAATGTAAATTAAAAAGAGGTATTATAATGAGTTTAACTGAAGAAGGTTTGCAATACGCAATAGGGAGAGCTAAAAGTTTTAATAATCGTGTAAATAAGTTATTTAACTGTTTATCAATACAATTAATTGATAAAGTTCAAATGGATCACTGGGGTGGATTATATCTATTTGGTATAAGTATAAACGAAAATAACACTGATGATGAGTTAATTAAAATAATACAAGAAATGCCAGAAAAATCTTGGAATGGTAATATTGATTTTTATGGGAGATGGATGGAGCCAATAGAAGTAAAACAAGATTTTGATTATTTGGTAAAAAAAATAGTAAGTGAAAATGGGATAAGTATTTTAAGTGAAAGTAAAACGTTCAAATCTATTTTTTTGAATTATTATAAAGAGGAATTCAGAAATTCTATGGAATATTTTTGTAAGATAATTGATCTTGGAGCTTATAATATAATATTAAATGCAGATGATCTTAACAAAGAAAAATCAAGTTTAGTAAAAAGATTACATGAAGAGTATTTAATACATAAAATGATAGGTGAAATATTTATTGAAAAATATACATCAATCATAAGAAAAGATAATGTAAAAAATTACAGTGGTATTGAAAAAAAATAAAAATTATTATAAAACTATTTGTACAAATATTGTAATTACCTGACAGTTACTTCCAACAGTTCCTAATATTCTGTCTTTTATAGAAAGTATTTCATTGTTTATCATATAAATAATTTCCTATTCTTAATATGTTAAAAGATTAAAACCCTATTGTCAATAATAAAATTAATATGTAATATATCTGAAAACCAGGATCGCTTTAAAAGCCTTTTTTCTGGACTTTACTCAAAACCAGTACAAAGCAGAAATTCAAATATTTAATTTATTTAAATTTGTTTACTAAATCTTCACAAAATATTAAAATTTTCTGAGCGCTTTCAATAGCTATTTTTGTTATATTATCGTCAATAGCTAATTCATTCGGATATCTGACATTAACACCATAAGGATTCAAGGTTACGCAATATTGCCGTATATTCGAAAAACAAGATTCATGAACGGTACATAAATTATTTAATTCAAGGAGATCGTGAGTGAAAGGTGGCTCAATATTTTTTGAAATTAGATAGGCTTTTAAGGATTTTTCAGCACATTGCTGAGAATGATAACATGATATTTCTGTTTCTTTTGGATTAACACTATAAAACATGTGATTTGCAGTATTTAAATCACTTTTTGCATAACGAAGCCAGTCTTTCGCTAAATCAAGTACCGTCATAAAGAACAACTCCCTTTTGCAAAATAGTACGTTCAATAGTAGGCAGCTTGCTTCTTTCTTCAAACCGGTTTTTATAATTTGCGAGGATATCTACACTTTTATAATTTGTGTTTTTTGATAATTGATTGTAAATATTTTGTAATACTATAATTGGTTTTTCAGTATTATTTTTTAAAACAACAAAGACATCGTAATCACTGTTTTTATTAGGAGTTCCATAAGCGTGAGAACCAAAAAGGAATATTTTATCACAATCATTGCCAACAGTTCCTAATATACTGTCTTTTATAGCAAGTATTTCATTGTTTATCATATAAATAATTTCCTATTGTTAATATGTTAAAAGATTAAAGTCCTATTGTCAATAATAAAATTAATATGTAATATATTTTACAAACAGAGGTAAATCCATGCAAAAAACCTTCATTTCCCTTATAATAGAATTTGTCGAAGAAAACGGCAGAAAAATCCTTGAAAACCCAGATCGCTTTAAAAGCCTTTTTCTGGACTTTTCCCAAAACCAGTATAAAGCTGAAGTTCAAATTTTTTGCCAGTTTTTGGCTTCTCCGCAAGCGCAGGAAATTCGACAAAGTAGCGATGTAGATGAGTTATTTTTGAAGGGAGTGGCGGATAGGTTTCATCAGGCATATCTCTTTAAAGAAGACATTTGTAAACAAATTATTTTTGCTTATGTACAGTTTTTGGGGTTGGTTGACAAAAAGGTATTTGAAGCTGGGTTAAAAGGAGAGGTTGCTAAACCAAAAATAAAAATAGATAAACAAAAAGATAAAAAGAAAAAAGAGAAGGTTATTGAAGATAAAATTGTTTCTAATTTTTCTAAAAAGAATAAAAAAATTATTTTGATTGCTGTTGCGATAATCGCTGTAATTGGTTTTAGTATTTTTGGTGTCAATAAATCTATAGAAACCCAACAACAACGTGTGGCAATAGAAGCTCAACGACAGCGAGAGGCAGAAATACAAAGGCAGAAAGAGTTGGAGGAAGAACAGAGGCAGCGAGAAGAAGAAGCGCGAATACAGCGTGAATTAGAAATTCGCAGGCAAATGGAAGCAGCCGGTTTAGTATTTATACAGGGCGGAACATTTATGATGGGAAGCCCAATAAGTGAATCAGGACGTATAGAAAATGAAATACAACGTCAGGTAACAGTAAGCTCGTTTAACATGGGTAAATTTACCGTAACGCAAAAGGAATATCAGGAAGTTATGGGTGTAAACCCCAGTCATTTTAGAAGTGAAAATTTTCCGGTAGAGCAAGTAACATGGTTTGACGCGATAGAATATTGCATTAGGCGCAGCCAAAGAGAAGGTTTAACTCCCGCTTATACGATTACAAACAGAGTACCTGCGACAGGTCATCCAATAACAAGCGCTACAGTAACATGGAACAGAAACGCTAACGGTTACAGGCTGCCTACTGAAGCTGAATGGGAATACGCATGCCGTGCTGGAACAACAACAGCGTATAATACAGGTAATAATATTACTACAAGTCAAGCTAATTTTAGTTATTCATTTGGCAGAACAACGCCGATTAGAAATTATTTTCCTAATGTATTTGGTCTATATGACATGCATGGTAATGTATGGGAGTGGTGTTGGGATTGGTATGGTTTTTACAGTTTTGAAAATACAACAGATCCAATGGGCGCGTCTTCGGGGTATTTCCGTGTGCTGCGTGGTGGAAGCTTTCAGATTTCGGCTGCGAACTTGCGTTCCGCGTGCCGTGGCGGCAACACTCCGTCCGCTCGGGGCTTCAGCAGCGGTTTCCGCATTGTTCGTAACGCAAATTAAAACGAAAGAGGTAAATTCACGCAAAATCCTTAATAATACATGTAATTATTGACAAAATTTTAATCAATCGATTATAATAATGAATATGGATATAAAATATCGTCAAGATTTTGAATTATTCAAGAGTAATGTTTGTCATTCTGTAAAGAGAAAGGGTGATATTAAATTTCTAATATCAATTTTAAAATCAAATAAAATACAAAAGTTTTATAAAAAAGAGTGGTATCTTGAATGTTTTTATCTTTTAGCAATGGTAGATTTCTTGTCTAGAGAAAATAATATACCTCTTTGCGTTGAATATGATTATATACGAAAAAATAAATTGGAAAAACCGGTTTTTTCATCAAGTATTATTGCAAAATGTATAATATTCAAAGACGAAACTCAAAAAATAAAAAGTATTAATGAAGCCATCCCTGAATTTAAGCGTTTTAATATAATGGAAGCGGATATTCGAAATGTCTGTTAATAATTCTGATGATAATGAAATTAATAAAGAAAATTTGGAATTTTACTTAAGGGAATTTGCTAAAGTATTCAAAAAATTAAATGGATCTAGAATGCCTGCAGAAATTGTTTTAGTAGGTGGAGCGGCTGTATTAACAAATTATAATTTTAGAAAATCTACAGGAGATATTGATGCTATTATTAAATCTTCATCTGTAGTTAAAGAAGTAATTGGTATTATTGGAAATAAATTTAAGCTTCCAAATGATTGGTTGAATACAGATTTTGAAAAAACTAAATCATATTCACCAAAATTGCGTGAAGTATCAGTACATTATAAAACTTTTTATAACATTTTAGAAATAAGAACTATAAAATCAGAATATCTTGTTGCAATGAAATTAATGGCAGGACGAGATTATAAACATGATTTTTCTGATATTGTTGGTATATTTGGAGAACAGCAAAAAAATGGAAATCCGATTCTAAAAGAAAATATCGAAAAAGCAATAGTTACTCTTTATGATAAAATAGAAAATCTTCCAAAAGATTCAATAGATTTTATTAATAAAATCTATTTAAATAAATATAATTATGAAGTATTATTTTCTGAAATAAAAAGCGAAGAAGAAAATGTCAGAAAATTAATTAAAAATTATACTGATAAATTCCCGGATACAATAATCAAAGATAATATAAATATAATAGTAAAAAAATTAATTGATATAGATAAAAAAAATAAGTAAGTATAACTTAAAACACTAAAATGTAATAGTGAGGTAACCCATGCAAAAAACATTCATTTCACTTTTAACAGAATTTGTCGAAGATAACGGCGGAAAAATTCTTGAAAACCCAGATCGCTTTAAGAGTCTTTTTCTGGACTTTACTCAAAACCAGTATAAAGCAGAAATTCAAATTTTTTGCCAGTTTTTAGCTTCCCCGCAAGCGCAAGAAATTAAACAAAGTGATGATGTAGATGAGTTATTTTTGAAGGGTGTGGCGGATAGGTTTAATAAAACGTATCTCATTGAAAAAAATATCTGCGAACAAATTACTTTTGCTTATGCGCAGTTTTTGGGGTTGGTTGGTAAGAAGGGTTTTGAAGCTGGGTTGAAGGGAGAGACTGCGAAGGCGAAAGAGAAAAAAGTTAAACAACCAGCTGAAGATAAACATGCTTTAAAATTTTCTAAAAAGAATAAAAAAATAATTTTGATTGCTGTTGCAATAATTGCTGTAATTAGTTTAAGCATTTTTGGTATAAATAAATCTATAGAAACCCAACAACAACGTGTAGCAGCCGGTTTAGTATTTATACAGGGTGGAACCTTTATGATGGGTAGCCCTGTAAATGAATCGGGACATAACTCTTATGAAATACAACGACAGGTAACAATAAGCTCGTTTAACATGGGAAGATTTCCAGTAACACAAAGAGAGTATCACGAAGTAATGGGTGTAAACCTAAGTTATTTTATTGGAGATGATTTACCGGTAGAAACTGTAACTTGGTTTGACGCTATAGAATATTGCATTAGGCGCAGCCAGAGAGAAGGTTTAACCCCTGCTTATACAATGACTGATAGAGTGCCTGCGACAGGTAATCCAATAACAAGCGCTACAGTAACATGGAACAGAAACGCTAACGGTTACAGATTGCCTACAGAAGCTGAATGGGAATATGCTTGTCGTGCCGGAACAACAACAGCGTATAATACAGGAGTTAATATAAATGATAGCAGAGGTTGGTTTCAAGGTAACAGTAATAATAGAACGCATCCTGTAGGTCAAAGACGTGCAAACGCATGGGGATTATTTGATATGCACGGTAATGTATTGGAGTGGTGTTGGGATTTGTTTGGAGATTATAATTTTTTGAATACAACAGATCCTATTGGTGCGTCTGCAGGCGCTAACCGTCGTACGCTACGTGGTGGTAGTTGGAACAATGTCAAGTATCAGGCCCGTTCAGCGGCTCGTTTCGATTGGATTCCGAATGACGGGCGCTACGATATCGGTTTCCGCGTTGCACGTAACGCAGAATAAAAGGAGTAAAATTAATGACAGAAAAAACTTTTGAATCAATTCTTTCTCAAATAATGACCGAGCGGGGAGTAAAAATCCTTGATACTCCTTCTAAATGCAGTAACCTTCTACAGGATTATGCAAGCGGTGGTTTCAAAAGAGAAATTAGATTATTAATACAAACGCTGGAAGCCGGCTACCATAAAGAACTGTTAAAAAGTGAAGAACCGGAAATTACTGTAAAAATATTGGTTAAAAAATTTCAGGATGATTATGGCACTGCCAAAGAAGTAGCAGAAGAGATTATTAATATTCTTGCTGTTGTTCTTGAAGGTTCTGGAAAAAGCGATGAAGATAAACAAAAGGATGAAATTAAAAAATTAACTATAAAAGCTGAGAAAGATGATGTAAAAGCCCAATATGAATTAGGAACTTTATTCTACAAGTTAAAAGAATATGATGAATCCTATAAATGGCTTGAAATTGCTGCAAGAAAGGGGATGGAAATTTGTTCAGAAAAAAATGTAAAGAAAGATAAAAAACAGAATCTTGTTATATCAAAACAAGATAAAAATATATTAAATAATATGATACTTATTAATGGTGGTACATTTATTATGGGCAGCCCTGAATTTGAAGCAGGCAGAGTTAGCGATGAAGGACCGCAGCATCAGGTATCATTAAACTCTTTATATATGAGCATATATCCTGTAACACAAAAGGAATATCAAGATATAATAGGGATAAATCCAAGTATTCAAAAAGGTGAAAATTTTCCTGTTACTAATGTAAATTGGTTTAATGCAATATATTATTGTAATAAATTAAGTGAAAAAGACGGGTTAATTCCTGTATATTTTCTTAATGAAAATATGTTTAAGATTGATGTAAAATGGGATAAAGATAACAATGGCTACCGGTTACCTACCGAAGCAGAATGGGAATATGCTTGTCGTGCAGGAACGTCAACACCATTTTATACAGGAAATAGTATATCTTCAGATGAAGCTAATTTTAATGGAAGTATTCAAAATAATAAAAATGAAACCGGAATATTTAGAGAAAAAATAACTTCAGTAGGTAGTTTTCCATCCAATGCTTGGGGATTGCATGATATGCATGGAAATGTTTGGGAATGGTGTTGGGACAAGTATGGAGATTATTCAAACATAGAACAAGTAGACCCTACAGGAAAGAAAATTGGTTTTACTCGTGTTAGACGCGGCGGATCATATAATAATGAAAAAAAAATACTACGTGCAGCTTATCGGAACTATTATAGTCCTTCAGATATGTGCGGTGATACTGGTTTTCGTATAGTGAGAAATGGATAATTTATAACATTATTAATTTTAAGGAATAATGAAAAAAATTATTAAACTTGGTAAAGTATTCAAATCGCCCAAACTGGAACAGAAATAATATTTTGTTTGTCTTGAATCCTCTTTAGTTTAATTTGACATAGCTATGTAAATATAAACTAAATCGGCTTTTTTATCAAGATAATAGCTTTTAAAAATTAAGCGGTTTTCTTTAAACTTTTTGCATTCATTATAAGCATTTGAAGCCTGTTTTCTATATTTGCAAAACTTACGTCTGGATCATAATCCAAAGGCAGAATCTGTATACCGGGGTATTGTTCTTTTACCTTTTTCATAATACCCCTTCCGCAGATATGGTTTGGAAGGCAGCCGAAAGGCTGGAGAATTATAAAAGAGCGGATTCCTTTTGAAGCGTAATGAAGAATGTCCGCTGCAATTAAAAAAGATTCGCCGGAAAGAATTGAATGATGCATTATATGATCGCTTAATTTAGCTACTTCATCCAGTGTTACATCAGGTTCGTATAACGGATGCTTTTTTGCGATCTTGTCGGTATGTTTTACGGCAATGTCCATAAATTTATTGCCTGCCATTGCAAATAATGTGTCGTATAACGAATGTTTAACCTTAAATTCTTTTATTTCTGATATTGTATGATTTAAAAAAAGATGACGGTATATACCGTACATTCTGGGGAAGATAACTTCCATGCCGTTTTTTTCAAGATACTTTTCAACTTCCTGATTGGAACCCGGATGGAATGTTAATAGATATTCGCCTTGTATAAGTACCTGCTCTTTTAAAATGCTGCGATCATAACGGATGGCGCATAAATCTTTTATTGCTTTTTTAAAAGGTTTTATTGATCCTGCAATCCCGCCTTTTCTAATGCCTTTTGCTATTTCTAAAAAAGCGTTCTCGGTTACTTCATCTGTTTCACCATTATTTAATTCGTATGGGCGGATTTTTCTGCGTAAATATTCAAGCGCATCAGTTTGAATAACACCCCAAACAACATTGGCGTAAGTCATATTGGTAAAATTCATTCCCGGATGAGCGTTTTTTAAATCGAACATATCTGTTGTTATAACAGGAACCTGCGGGAAGCCGGCTTCGTCTAACGCTTTTCTTGTTAAGGGCATATAATTTGCAAGGCGGCAGTCGCATAAAACTTTTGGAGAACCTACAACTGTATTTTCCGGATCATATTTCCCGCTTTTTAATGCAAGGATGGCTTCGCCGATTACAATTTGTGCAGGCAGGCACATATCGTTATGCACATATTTTTTCCCCATCGCTATTGCTTCAGCGCCTCCCATCGGAAGTGGTTCAGCTTTATAGCCGTCATGAGAAAGGCACGAGCTCAATACCAGGCAGAACGCCCTGCTTGCGTTTGGAATTAAAATTGTTTTATGTTTATCTTTTTTATACAGCTTAACAGGGTACGGATCACCTAACGGCACTGACTTGTGTTCGGTTTTTTTCCGCCGTATCATTACAGTTTCAATAAATGAACGCACCCTTATGCGTAAAGGTCCAGCAATTTCACTTTCATCCATTTTTAATATTAACGGAGATTTACCGGAAATCTCGCTCATGATACGTTCAATTTCGTCGGTATATACGGCATCATGTCCGCAGCCGAAACTGAAAATATCTACGTATTCAAGAGCAGGGTGCTGCGCCGCTATTACCGCTCCCGATAAAAGACGGGCATGATTGTTATTTGTAATTTCTACCCGGGATTTTTCAAGCTCTACTTTTCCGAGATCGGGAAGGGAATCCAGGGTTAAAACAGGTATGCCTAAACTTGTAAAATAACGTGACAAATTATGGTTTATATGATCGTCGTACTGATAATGCCGCCCTGCGATAACAACGGCAAACTCACCTTTGCGCTGCACATCATCAATTATTTTTTTTCCGTTATCTGTCATAGTATGGTTAAAATCTGAAAGAGCGGCTTCTGCCTGTTTTATGGCTGCAAGAACAGTCTTTTTGGGAATATTAAAGGTTTCTTTCATGAAACTGATTATCTGATAATCTTGATCTTTTTTTGAAAACCAATGACATATAGGAGTATCAAATTGAATATTGTGTTTTTCCTGCGGGTTATTGGAAAACTTTACAGATAACGGATAACCCTTTAAAACAGGGCATGTAAACGTGCTGAAACGTTCGGGATTATCAGGAGGGAGCCTGTTAATCTGCGGAAAGAAAATCCTGTCCGCTTTTTTTTCTATTAAATCTTCAATGTGACCATGTACAAGTTTTGCAGGGAAACATACAGTGTCGCTTGCAACGTACTGTATGCCTTTTTCGTATAACTGCCGTGAACTTTTTTTTGAGATAATAACATTAAATCCCAAAGCCTTCCAAAAAACTTTCCAGAAAGGCATATTACGCCAAAAATCAAGTACCCGGGGTATTCCAATAGTTATATTATTTGACGGCAGCAATTGTTTATAGTGATAATCTTTAAAGACAAGTTCGTCGCGAATTTTCATCATATCCGGAACAGAGTTCATTATCTTTGTTCTTTTGTCTATTTCTTTACGTAATACTTTGTCTTGCGGGTCGCCTACAAGTTCTCCGCGTTCACAGCGGTTTCCTGTAACCCATGTATTTTTATTGGAAAAACGAACCAGTGTACGATTGCAATTGTTTGCACAAAACGGACATATTAAATTCGCTTCCTGTGTATAATCAAAATCTTTTAAAATATCAAAACCAATAAAACGCGAACGATCATGCGGTCCGTGAGGTGAAGTGTAACCGTTTTCTTCGATTTCACGTTTTGTTAAAAGGGCTATACCGATAGCGCCCATTTCCCCCGGGTAGGGAGCACGAATTACCTGTTTGTCAAGATATTGTTCCAGAGCTCTTAATACAGCGTCATTTTTAAGAGTGCCTCCCTGTACTACTATTTTTTCTCCAAGCTGAGCAGTATTTGAAATACGTACAACTTTGGTAAATACATTTTCGATTATCGAACGGCAAAGCCCTGCCATAATGTCATCGGCTTGCTTGCCGTTTTTTTGTTCTGTAATAATTGTACTGTTCATAAAAACTGTACAGCGGCTGCCAAGCTGCGCCGGGTTTTTAGCGTTAAAAGCATATTCTGCTATTTTATTAACGGGTATATTTAAGGTTTCCGCAAATGTTTCCAAAAATGAGCCGCAGCCTGAAGAACATGCTTCGTTAACAGTTATATTTGTAACAATACCGTTTGATAAATTAATGGCTTTCATGTCCTGTCCGCCGATATCCAGAATAAAACTTACACCCGGTATGTATTTTTGCGCTGCCGCTGCATGCGCTACAGTTTCTACAGTATGAAAATCGGCTCCAAGCGCCTTGTCAAATAAAAGTTCTCCGTAACCTGTTGTTCCTAAAGCTGTAATTTCAAGATTTATACCCGCATTGCGGTATTTTTCATACATGTCGAGTAACGCTTGTTTTATTACCTTTAACGGTTCTCCCTTATTGGGACTGTAAAAATAATCAACTACATTTTCATCTTCATCTATTAAAACAAATTTAGTTGTTGTAGAGCCTGCGTCAATTCCCATGTAAACTTTTAAATCTTTTTTTTCAGAAAATGCATTGGAATTAAAAAAGTTAGTGTTAATAGTTTGTATTTTATGCCGTTCTTTAAACCCATTGTATTCTTTTTCATTATTGAAAAAATTAAAGTTTTGCGTAACAGTTTCTCCGGTAATAATTTCTCTGTATCTTGAAAGAGTAGAAAGTATAAACTCCGGGTCGGCAGTATTTTCATAATCTGAAAACATTTCATTTATGGAAAGAGCAGCGCCGTATGCAATAAAGATTTCCGCATTCGGAGGAACGATTATATCTGAAGATGAAAGTCCAAGCCTTTGTGCAAATACATCGATTAAAACAGGATTGAATGTAAGAGGTCCTCCTTCGAATACAACAGGAGGTTTTATTTCCAATCCTTGAGCAAGTCCGCCGATGGTTTGTTTTGCAATTGCATGAAAAGTAGAAAGAGCTATATCCGGCAGTAAGCCGCCTTGATTTAAAAGCGGCTGAATATCAGTTTTTGCAAAAACACCGCAGCGTCCTGATATGTCATAAACTTGCGTACCTTTTGCGGCAAGGCTGTTAAAATCTTCAACAGGGGTGCGCAGTAAAGAGGCGACTTCATCAATAAACGCACCGGTTCCTCCTGCGCAGCTTCCATTCATGCGCATATCGCCTGCGTTTAGGCGGTTTGTAACATGATCGTGATAGAAAAAAACAATCTTGGCATCTTGTCCGCCAAGTTCAATTGCTACTTTTGTTTGAGGATAAAAAATTCTAATAGCAATTGAATTGGCGACAACTTCCTGTATATAGGGAGAACGCAGTGTTTGTGCAATTGTTCTGCCGCCTGAGCCGCAAAAAGCAAGACGATATTGTTCATTTGGAAACGAAGTAAAAATTTCCTGTAAAAATAATAATACTTTTTCACTTTGGCTGGCATTATGCCGCTCGTAACGGGAATATAATATTTTTTTTGTTTGCGGCTGTATTACCACAGCTTTAACAGTCGTGGAGCCTACATCAATACCTATGTGTAACATGCAGAAGTATAAGTATATCAAAATTTGCAGTTTTTTTCAATATTTTTAAAGAAAAAAAAGAAAATCTGAGTTAGTTTGCGGACGTTTTTTTAACTTCCAGTTTAGCTACAGCTCGTACAGCTCTTGCGCTGCTTTCGCTTATTTGGCAGCGTTCAGCTATTTCGTCCGGTTGTGCAGCGGCAATATTTTCAATTGATTCATAAACTTTCATGATGGTAAGCGCACGTTTGTGTCCAATACCTTCAACCGATTCCAGTATAGAAAAAAATAAATCTTTTGAACGAAGCCTCTGGTTAAAATTATTTGCAAAACGATGGCATTCATCGCGTACGTGCTGTAAAATCTTTAGAGCTTCCGACTGCTTTGAAAGAACCAAAGGTTCTTTAACCTCGATCTGCCAAATTTCATCATTACGTTCGGCAAGCCCTATAAGGCAGATGCTGTTTTTACCGCTGTTTGTGATGCCAAGATCGTCTAACACACATTTTGCTGCGTTCACCTGCCCGATACCTCCGTCTACAAGTATTAAATCGGGAAGTTCTTTATTTTCTCGAAGCAATCGTGAATAACGGCGTTTAATTACCTCGCGCATAGCGGCATAATCATCGGATGTTCCGATTACTGTGCGCAGTTTAAAATAACGGTAATTTTTACGGTCTGGTACTCCGTTTTTAAATGAAATTAAAGAAGCTACAGGATGTTTACCGTCCAGGTGTGAAATGTCAAATCCTTCGATGCGTTCAGGTTTTGTTTCCATTTTTAGTATGCGCATAAGTTCATCAAGAGCGGGACCTGCTCCTCTTTCTTTTAATCGCTTGCGCAGATCTTCTGCGGCATTTTGCCTTGCCATCGCAAGAATCGCCTCATGGTGTTTTTCCAAAGGAAGCAATAATTCAGGTGTATAATTAAATTGTTTTTCAAACCAATCCTGAATTAACTCAGTATTATTCTCCGTGCCTCCGTGCCTCCGTGTGAAATTTTGTGTAAATATTTTAACAGGAGGGGGTCTTGAAGGATCGTAATAGGTCGTAATAAATAATTCCAGTGATTCTTGTTCGTCGGCGGCGGATCTTGTGCGGAATAAATCTCTGCCTGTCATTTTTCCGCCGCGCATGGAAAAAACTGTAAATGTTGTAAGTATTCCTTCCGCTGCCCATGCAATGTAATCCCTGTCTTCAGGATTTAGATCCTGAACAGAGCTGTCTTCGCCTGCCAGGTTTTCAATCGCTCTTATGGTGTTCCTTATTTGAGCTGCATTTTCAAATTGCAAAGTTCTGGCAGCCTCGTGCATTTTAGCGGTAAGATCGATTATTAATGCATCAGTTGCGCCGGATAAAAGTTTATGAACTCTCTGTACATGGAGTGCGTATTCTTCGATATTAATTTTACCGCAGCAGGGAGCCATGCAGCGCCCTATATGATAATACATACAAGGTCCGTTTTTTTTAATTGTTTTGCATTTACGCAGGGGAAAAAGTTTGTCGATTAATTCCATCATCGAATTTACTGCTTGACTGTCCGGAAATGGTCCGTAATAAATGCTTTTATCTTGAATAATCCTGCGAGTGCGGAATATCCGCGGAAAATTTTCATGTGTTATTCTGATAACGGGGTATGTTTTACCGTCTTTTAGACTTATATTATACTTTGGGGAGTGCTGCTTGATTAATGTATTTTCCAGCAGCAGGGCGTCATATTCACTTGATACAATTATTGTCTCGAATGAACGTATATGACGCATCAAAATAGCGGTTTTGGGATCTTTTTCTCCAAAAAAATAAGATTTTAACCTGTTTTTTAAAGATTTGGCTTTCCCTACATAAATGATTAGACCCGTTTCATCCTTCATTATATAAACACCCGGTTCTGCGGGAGCGTCGCAAGCGATTTTTTTTAAATCATCTAAGTAATTTTCCGACTTTTTTTGATTATCCATATCTTTTTCTGCCGATAATATAGTAGAAAACCATGAAAAAAGCATTTATTTTCATAAGCATAGTATACATTTTCTTGTTTGTTTGCGGTAGTATTTTTTCTTTTGAAGAAAAAACAATTATTCTGGGCGCTGCTGCGACATGGAGAGCCGCTGAAACAAGGACAAGTATAACAGAAGCTAGAGCAGTACGGCCTCATCCTGTATTGGTTTTATCTTCAGCTTCAGGTACGTCTGTTTCAGGATATTCCGCAGCAACAGGTGTTTGGGGAAATTTTTCCGCATTATCTGAACATGCTCTGGATATGGCTGTTTCGTTTGACGAAAGGGAACCGCGCCTATTTAGGGACAGTATTGGCAATTACAGGCTGACAATTCCTAATGATATAGAATCGGTAGATAGAGCTTCCGCAAGAGCCGGCAGCGGCGCTGCATTGTTCGGCAGATCAGGCGCAGCCGCAAATTCAGGTCCAATAGTCATTCAGGCGCAAAACAGGAACGCGCTTTTTTCAACAGGAAATTATTTAAGGGATTTTACTATTGAATTTTGGCTGTACCCTTTGAATTTGGAAAACGGTGAACAGATACTTACATGGGCAGCTTCAAGTCCTTCGCAAGCCAACAGAAATATTGCGCAACGGATTTCATGCAGCGCTTCAAGAAACAGATTACAATGGTCTTTTACAAATTTTTTCGCTTCTGTAAACGGTTCTTCCGGCGCAAGGTATATTAATTTGGAATTTAGCGGAACAACTCCTATTATTCCAAAAACATGGAGTCATCATCTTATACGTTTTGACGCTTCTACAGGAATGCTGGAATATCTTGTAAACGGTGTTACAGAGGCAATTGTCTACACTACAGCTACAGGCAGAGAGAGCAGTGAAGTATTTACACCCGTTATAGGCAATGAAGGTTACTTTTCATTGGGAGAGCGTTTTTCAGGTATAATGGATGAATTTAAACTGCACAGTGTATGTGCAGGAAGATCGTCCATTCAAAGATATGTTTCAACCGGCGGCAGAATGGAAACAAGAGCGATAGATTTGGGAAATAATCTAAGCAATATAACAAGGATTGATGTAACAGGCGGCAGGACAAACATAAGAAATTCTTCTATTCAAAACGGAACTCAGCAAAATGAATACCGCCAAAACGGAAGATTTAAATTTTCTGATGACAGCGAAATGAGCTTTTTTATCCGTGCCAGTGAAAACCCGTATCTCTTAAATACCGTTCGCTGGAGCAGTTTCACACCCGGCAGCCCTGTAACTGGTATTAACGGACGATATGTGCAAATTGCAGTTGATTTTTATCCGTCTGCAGACGGCGAATCGAGCCCTTACCTGGAACAGATTAGTATTGTCTATTTACCCGGCGAGCCGCCGCTGCCTCCCCGTAATTTAGTTGCGGTTGCTGCCGATGGCGCAGTTCAGCTTCGCTGGAGGAATAGTCCTGCGGAAAATACTGCAGGTTATCTTGTTTATTACAGCAGTGTCCGGGGAGAACTTTTTGGAACGGATGCAGTTTTAGGGCAATCACCCATTGATGTAGGGTTAACAAATAATGTTTTAATTGAAGGTCTTAGAAACGGCACTCTTTATTATTTCAGGGTTGCAGCTTATGACCGTGTAACTGGCGTGATTAATTATCATGTAGGTGAATTTTCTGCGGAAGTTACAGCCCGTCCGCTTGCAGGTTTGGTTCCATGACAAAAAACAACTTGAATGAAAAAATAAAAAATTATATTCATGAAATGCCGAGTCTTCCTGTATCTGCCGGAAAAGTTTTGGAAATATGCAATAATGCTTATGTAAACCCATCCGATTTAAATAAAGTTATTTCTCTTGATCCTGTTTTAACAGGAAGGCTGCTTCAGTTAATTAATTCGGCTTATTACGGACTTGGTACTCATATTACATCGCTTGTAAGAGCAATTACAATGCTGGGATTAAATACTGTAAAAAATCTTGTTTTATCTACCGCGATATTAAGTATATTGCCGAAAAACAAGGATATTGACGGACTTAACATGGAAGGTTTCTGGCGGCATTGTCTTTGCGTAGGAGTAACGTCAAAATTATTGGCTAAAAAACAGGGAGTAGATTCCAGGTATCTTGAAGAATATTTTGCAGCAGGTTTACTCCATGATCTTGGTAAAATACCGCTTAATGCTGTTCTTTCATCGGATTATATAAATATGATCACTATCGCCGATCGTGAGCAAAAATCACTTTACAGTATTGAAAATGACAACTTAAATATCGATCACTGTAACGCAGGCGATTTAATAGCAAGATTGTGGAAACTTGACAGTCCGATTACCGATGTAATAATTCATCATCATAATGCAAGCAGTTATTCCGGTAAAAATAAAAATATTTTATGTAATGTTGTCATTGCAAATTATTTTTCTGTTGTTTACGATGTTGGTTTTTCAGGTGACAGAAGACCGGAAAAGCCGCAGCAGATAATCTGGGATACTATCGGTCTTAAAGAAGATGTTTTTCTTGATATAATGGAAAAATTATATTATGAAATCGAAAGAGCAAAAGTTTTCTTGCGTATTTCCTGAATAAGTAATATAATCAAAACATGCTAACAGTGCGTTTTTGGGGGGTAAGAGGATCTCTTCCCACTCCGGGTATTGATACAGTTATTTACGGCGGAAATACATCATGTCTTGAAATAAGAGCAGATGAACGTCTTCTCATTGTAGATCTTGGCAGCGGAGCCAGACCACTTGGTGATTGGCTTATGAAAAATGATTTTGCAAAATACGGAAAAATTAAAGCTGATATTTTTCTTACACATACCCATTGGGATCATATAATGGGTTTTCCGATGTTTAATCCTGTTTATGTTCCCGGTAATGAACTGCGGATAACAGGACCTGTAACTTTGGAAAGTGAAAACTTAAAATCGGTTATCGGGAACCAGTTATCTTATCAGTATTGGCCTGTAAGAGCGGATGAACTTTCTGCAAATATTGAATACAACGAAATAAAAGAGACTACACTGAATCTTGGCGATGGTCTTAGTGTTACCAGTAAATTTCTTAATCATCCAATTTTTTGTCTTGGTTTTCGTTTTAATTACAAAGGTAAATCCATCGCAACTGTTTTTGATCATGAGCCTTACCGCAATCTTTTTACATCTGAAAATGATGATGAAGAAGCGCAAAAGGAAGGAGAAGAAGCTGCTGCCGAAGAAAATGAAAAAATAAAAGATTTTATTAAAGGCGCTGATATTGTAATACATGATGCCCAATATACAAATAATGAATATACAAAACGTATAGGATGGGGGCACAGTTCCAATGAACAAGGCGTAGAATTAACTAAAGACGCAGGTGTTAAAAAACTTGTATTTTATCATCACGAACCGCAGCACACCGATAAAGAGCTGGAAGAAATAGAAAAAAGTTATGCGCAAACCAACAGACACATGGAAATTATAATGGCAAAAGAAGGATTAACCTTACAGGCTTAATATTATACTGAAAGCCCGTCAACACCGAGTCTTTTTGCAATATTCTGCATTTCTTCTAACGTTTTTTCGTTTACAGGTATTTGTCCGTTAATTCTTTGAGCCATCATTTCTGATGATCTCTCTCCGTGTGTGTAAATGCGGCTTTGCCCTTCTGCTTTTTTGCTAGCACGAAGTTCCTGTAAAAATTTGGACATATTATTTTTAATCAAAGTTTTATCACCGAATACGCCGTAATCAATCGCCATAAAATAATGGCAAATACCGGCATGATCTTTTTTTCTGTTTACATAATTTGATGTTAATCCGCCTGACATTACCGCAGAAAAAAGATCTACAATAACGCTAAGACCATAACCTTTGTGCCCGCCGTGCAGTGTTCCAAGCCCTCCAAGCGGCGCTATGCCTCCGCCTGCTTTTGCGATAATATTATCTATTACAACTGCCGCATCAGCGCATGGTTTGCCGTTTTCGTCTAACGCCCAGTGTTCGGGTAATTGTTTGTTATTCTTTCTGTAAACTTCAAGTTTACCTCTTGGAACAACGGTAGTAGAAGCGTCATAGGAAAAGGTAAAAGGATCTGCGGGCATTGCAAGAGCCATCGCGTTTGTTCCGGTCATTGCCTGCGCGCCGAAAGTAGGAACGCAAATTGCTTCGGTGTTTGACATGCTAACGCCGATTAAATCCTGTGCTGCCGCCATTTCGGTATAATAACTTGCGATTCCAAAATGGTTTGAATTTCGGATTGTTACCATTCCGCAGCCGCATATTTTTGCTTTTTGAATCGCAAGATTCATCGCATGTACAGCGGCAAGCTGCCCCATCGATTTTTTTGCGTCAAGACATGCGGAAATTCCAGTTTCGTGTACAGTTTGAATTTTTGCTTTTACATCAACTTGTCCCGATGTAATTTCTTCGTTATACCGGACAAGCCTGTGAATACCATGTGATTCAATACCGTATAAATCAGCTCTGATCAAAACGTCGGTTATTATTTTACTTTCATCAGATGAAAAACCATATCCTTTAAATAAATTTTCGCAGAAATTTATTACTTTTGAAACGTCAATTTGCATATCCCCTCCCGAAAAATTGCAAAACTAATTAACCAATTGCTTTCTTAAGTTCTTCGACCTTGTCTGTTTTTTCCCAGCTGAATTCCGAGCGTCCGAAATGACCGTATGATGCAGTTTTTAAATAAATTGGCTTGCGTAAATCAAGTGTTTTAATAATTCCTGCAGGGCTTAAGTCAAAAACTTTTTGGACAGCTTTGGAAATAATTTCTTCTGCAACTTTTGCAGTGCCGAATGTATCAACCATAACAGATACAGGGAAAGGAACACCAATTGCATAAGCAAGCTGGATTTCGCATCGGTCTGCAAGTTTGGCGGCGACAACATTTTTTGCAACATAACGGGCAGCATAAGCAGCAGAGCGGTCTACTTTAGTTGGGTCTTTACCGGAGAAAGCACCGCCGCCGTGACGACCCATACCGCCGTAGGTGTCTACGATGATCTTTCGCCCTGTAAGTCCTGTATCTCCAAAAGGTCCGCCGATTACAAATCGACCTGTTGGGTTAATGTAGTATTTTGTTTTATTGTCGAGTAAGCCAGTCGGTTCAAGTACAGGTTTAACAATTTTTTCGATTATTGTAGATTCGATATCTTTGTAAGCTACATCAGGATCATGCTGATGAGAAACTACAACAGCATCAATGCGTATTGGTTTGAAACCTTCGTATTCAATTGTTACCTGACTTTTTGAATCCGGGCGCAGCCATTTAATTGTTTTATTTTTTCTTAGTTTTGCGGCATTTATTAAAATTTTATGTGCAAGCATGATAGGCATTGGCATAAGTTCTTTTGTTTCGTTACACGCATAACCGAACATCATTCCCTGATCGCCAGCTCCCTGCTGTCCTTTGAATTTTTTTAATCCGGTTCCGGAAACACCCTGCGAAATATCAGGAGATTGGCTGTGAATCATATCCAAAACAGCCATTGAATTATAGTCCAAACCGTAAGATGGATCGGTATATCCAATTTCCTTCGCAATATTGCGTACCAAATGATGAAAGTCAACAAATGTGTTTGTCGTTATTTCACCGCCTACAAGCACCAAAGACGTAGATGAAAATGTTTCACAGGCTACACGGCTCATAGGATCTTCTTTTAAACATGCGTCAAGAATTGCGTCAGATATTTGATCGCAAAGTTTATCGGGATGCCCTTCGCCGACTGATTCAGATGTAAAAAAATACTTTTTGGATTTCATATCTATCTCCTTGTTATAGCTTTAATTTAAAGTCTTTAAAACATAATAATGGAAAATTGATTTTTATACAATCAGGATAAAAAAAGGGAGAATTATCAGCTTTTTTGTTGTTTACCCAATCAATTTTACATATTATAATTAGATAATAAAAGTGAGGGGGCAAAAATGGATAAACAAGCGACTAGTAAAAGACTGCTTGGTGCGGCAATTCCGGTTGGAGCGCTGCGAACCAGGAACGGAATTGGAGTAGGCGAATTTCTTGATTTAATCGATTTTGCTCATCTTTGCAAAAAAATGAAACTGGGGCTCATCCAAATCCTGCCTGTAAATGATACAGGGTTTGAAAGCTCTCCGTATTCAAGTTTAACAGCATTTGGACTTCACCCGCTTTATCTTAGTATCGAAAAACTTGATGAATTTAATTCAGCAGATAATTCCATAAAAAATCGTATAAAATCCGCCAAAGAAAAATTCGAAAAAAATGTACGTTTTTCCCATTATGATGTTCTTAAAGAAAAACTTGAAATTTGCAGGTTAATATTTGACGCTAATAAAGCCGGTATTGTAAAAAATGCTGTTCTGACTGAATGGATCGATAATAATTTATGGGTAAAAGAATATGCCGTTTACAGAAGATTAAAGGATGTTAATGATTTAAAATCCTGGAAAGACTGGAATGAGTACAGTTCTGTAACAGCGTCTGACATTCAAAAACTATGGAATGACAAAAAATTAACAGAGGATCACTTTTTTTGGGTATGGCTGCAAAGAGCGCTGGATATTCAATTTGCCGAAGCATCCAAAGCAATAACAGAAGCCGGTCTTATTTTGGAAGGAGATCTTCCGATTTTAATGAACGAAGACAGCTGCGATGTTTGGGCAAACCCGGATATTTTTATTCAAGGATTATCAGCCGGAGCTCCTCCTGATATGTATAGTCCCGACGGTCAAAATTGGGGTTTTCCTATTTATAATTGGGAAACTCAGGAAAAAGATAATTTTTCATGGTGGAGAAAACGCCTTGCCGTAGCTGAAAAATATTATCAGGCTTATCGTATAGATCATGTACTTGGATTTTTTAGAATTTGGGCAAGTTCGCAAAGAGATTATTCTTCCGCTCTTGGACGTTTTGTGCCGTATATGCCGGTTACTTCCGGTGATTTAAGAAGATTGGGTTTTGATAAAGGCAGGATACGCTGGGTTTCTCAGCCGCATATTCTTACAGGTGAAATTTGGGACGCTCTGAAAAATAACTGGGGCAGTTCCTATACAGAAGAAGAATTAAAAGAAGCGGCGGAAAAGATTTTTACAAAAGCGCTGGTTCGTGTTAACGAAGAAGAATTGTGGCTGTTTAAAAAGAAGATCAAAGGCGAAAAAGATATTGATAGACTAAAACTTCATCCTGCTGTAAGAGATTACCTTTTGACAAAATGGAAAGACAGGCTTTTTATCGAATATGCTAAAGGCAGATTTTTCCCGATTTGGTATTACAGAAATACAAGCGCTTATAAGTCATTTTCACACGACGAAAAAAATGAACTGGAAACTCTTTTAAATAAGCGGCAAAGAAAATCTGAAAAAGTTTGGGCGCAGCAGGGAATGAAGCTGCTTTCTGTCTTGGTAGAATCATCTGCGATGCTTCCTTGCGCAGAAGATTTGGGTGCTGTTCCTTCCTGTGTTCCGCGGGTGCTTTCAAAATTGCGGATACTTGGTTTGCGTGTTATACGCTGGTTCCGTGATTGGGATAAAGAGGGTATGCCTTATATCCCGTTTGATGAATATCCGCAGTTAAGTGTTTGTACGCCGGCAGTACATGACAGTTCGACTGTCCGTGAATGGTGGGAAAAAGAAGCTGACCAGGAACAATTTTCAGGTTTTATCGGAGTTCCGTCTCTTCCCAAAATATATCACCCCGGTATAGCTAAAGTAATTCTTTCCAAAGCAGCAAGCGCACGTTCTCGTTATAGAGTTTATCAGATACAAGACCTTTTGCATCTTTCCAATAACTGGTATTCAAAAAACCCGGAAGATGAAAGAATTAATGTACCCGGGACAGCAAATAATTTTAATTGGACTTACCGCCTTCCGGCTGCAATCAGTGAAATTGTAAAAGACAAAGATTTATTACAGGCAGTTGCAGAATTAAGCAGGATTAGACCTGTTAAAAAACAGGCAGGTGCGGAGATTTAATGATAAAACAATTTGTTTTACTAACACTTTTGTTTCTTGTATTAATGTTTTCTTGTATTAGCTCGTCTTCTGTTCAAATGCCTGTCTGGGTTAATGATGTGTATTCTGTTTATAATAGAGCTCATTATATTGCCGCTACAGGTTTTGGATCAGATCGCAATGCGGCGGAAAAAAACGCATTAGCTGCATTGACAGCATTTTTCGGGCAGACAGTACAGGTAGACAGGATGGCAGCTTCATCATATCAGCAGGCAGTAATCAACGGGGTAATGGATGGATGGATAGACACTGCCGAAATGAGAACCAATATAAGAAGTTTTGCCTCAATGGACAACTTGATTGGCGTGGAAATAAAAGAAGTCTGGTTTGATTCAAAAGGTACATATTATGCTGTTGCTGCGGCGGAAAAAAACAGTATTATCAGAATTTATAATGAATTGATAAACGCAAATAACAATATTATTAATAATCTTACAGATATGACATCCGGTGAAAAAAACTCAATGGAAGGAGTTATCCGGTACAGGTTTGCAGCAACTGTAGCGGATATAAATAGCTCCTATAGAGATATTGTTGTTCTTTTAGGAGGTTCTATTTCCGACTCAAGATCGTTTGACGGTGATTATTACCGCCTTGAAGCGAAAAATATTATTAAAACTATTCCAATTTCAATAAAAATACTAAATGACAGAAACGGCAGAATTTCCAGTGCATTTGCAAAATGTTTTACAGATTGGGGTTTTGAAACTATTTCTATTCCGGTTTCATCTGCTTCCATGACACGTTATTCGTTGGAAGTAAATGTTTCATTAAATCCTGTCGTGCTTCCGGGTAATCCGAATATTTTTTCCAGAATTGAGTTGATTGCTGCATTATCGGATAATACTCACAATAGGGTATTAATTCCATACAGTTTTATCAGCAGGGAAGGAAGTATTTCACAAACCGAGGCTGATAATCGCTGTATAACTGCGGCAGAAAGGGATATTAATGAGGTTTTTTCCGTTTTTTTATCGGATTACCTTTCCCAGTTATTGCCTAATAGCTAAAAAAGTATTTTCATAAATGGTTTTTTTTGATAAAATGTCTTATTGGGAAACGGAGGGGAAATGTCAGGAAAACACTCAGAACAATATATTTATAATTATAATGATTTTATAAAAATTCTGCCTGCATGGGCGCAGGAATTTTCAAATAAATACCGCTCAAAAAGTTCAACTCTATATATATTACACGGCAATATAAGAGACATTCTTCCGCACGAAAGAAAAGAAGGCGAATTTGTTTTTAAAAGAGTGCAGGATTATATATCGGAAATTTTATTCGGCAATCAGGATATAATTGCGTATTACGATCGTTCCAGCGGAATATCATTTTGCGAACCGCATATGGATCAGGAATATCTTGAAGCGGCTCCCGGTCTTGTTACAAGTGAATCTGCAGACAAAGGTGATTTTGTATCAAATGATCCGGAAAAAAGTTTTCCGTACATCGAAAAATATTTTCTTTCCAGAATTCCAAAAGAAAAAAAAGAAAAATGCCGTATGGTTTTTATAGTCGATTACGCCGAACAAATTGTACCTGCAGGTGAACTTAACCGTCTTTCTGATGCAGACCGTTATTGTATGGTAACATTCTCAAGATGGGCAACAGATCCAAAATTTAAAAACGGCGATATTTCCATGATTCTGTTAACGGAAAATCTTGCCGATATTTCTTCTCGTATTACTAATGCCCCTGCAACTGTAAAAATTAATGTTCCTTTTCCTGATGCAAAAATTAGAGAAAGTTATTTATCTTCAAAAGAAAAAACCGGAAAATTACTTTTGGAAAAAGGATTTACTGTAGATGTATTAGCTTCGGTTACATCGGGTCTTAACCTTATGAATCTGGAAAGTCTTGCAGCCGAAAGTTTTGAAAAAGAAGAGCCTTTATCGCTGGAAATAATGCGCCGAAAGAAAAAACAAATTATAGAAGATCAAGCTTCCGGACTTTTGGAGTTTATGGAAACTTCTTATGATCTTTCCCATGTTTCAGGGCATGATTTTATTAAAAAACGTTTTAAAAATGCAGCGAAGGTTATTAAAATGGGACGCACAGATGTTTTACCTATGGGTTATCTTGTTGCAGGTCCTGTTGGTACTGGAAAAAGTTTTATGGTTAACGCTTTTGCAGGTGAGATTGGCATCCCGATGGTTAAATTTAAAAACTTCCGCACCAAGTGGCAGGGAGAGACGGAATCGAATCTTGAAAGAGCGCTCAACATTCTTGTCGCAATGGCTCCTGTCGGGGTAATGGTAGACGAAGCCGATGCGTTTTTGGGTGACCGTCAAAACGAAGGAGACTCAGGTACAAGTAACCGTGTATTTGCGCAAATTGCTTCTTTTATGGGAAATACAGAATACCGCGGAAAAATAATCTGGTTTTTAATTACCTGCCGCCCGGATTTAATTCCAATCGATTTAAAAAGGCAGGGACGGGCAGAAGAACATCTTGCATTATTTTACCCGGAATCTAAAAAAGACAGGGAAGAACTTTTTAAAACATTGGTTAAAAAGCTTAATTTGGATATCCGTAATTTTTCTGTAGCCGACCTTTTTAAAAAATACGATCATGAATATTCAGGTGCAGATCTTGAAGCTGTTCTTATCCGCGCAAATCAAATAGCAACGATTGACAAACGAATATATGTTAAACGCGAAGATATGGAAGAAGCAATGAGCGATTTTTTACCGGCTGCCTACAAGTATGAAGTTGAACTACAAAACCTTGTTGCCGTTTTGGAATGTACATCAAAAGAAATGATACCCGTGCGTTTCCAAAAGCTGCCTCGCAGCAAGATTCTTAGTGAAATACAGGAACTTAAAATGCTTTGCGGAGAAAGACAGTAAATAAAATATAAACTGTTATACAAAATATTATTGACATAATTTGGGAATAAAAATATAATATTAATTAAGGAGAACAATATGCTTTGGCCTGGAATTAAAAAACTTGGAAAAGAATTAAATTTTGAAAGAACAGATTCAGAAGCAGCCGGCATGTTAAAGAATTGTTTTGTAAAATTATATGACGGACAAAATATAAAAGTATTGGAAATATATGTTCCTAATATTGATGCAGATGATAAAAATGTCAATATAAAAATAATTGAATCAAATAATATAAAAAAGTACGAATGGCTTGCAAACGGAATAAAAATAATATTTCAGGAATTGATACGGCCATATCCAATAAAAAATATAAAAAAAATATTGGAGGAAATAACAGGTTATTTTTCCAATAAATATACATTTCAAGCAATTCAGTGTCAGTATTGCGGTCAGCAAGATGGAACAGAAATGTTCGGAATAAATAATGTATCTATGCTGACATGTAATGATTGTTACAGACAAATAGAAAAAAATATTCAAAATGAAAATATGGATATAAAAAACACTCAAGGAAATTATTTTCTTGGTTTTATTGGAGCTATTTTATTTTCTATTCCCGGAATATTAGCGGCAATTATATTTTTTGTATTTTTAAACAGATTAGCTGCTTTTTCTGCTTTAATTTATATTTTATTGGGTATGATAGGATATAAAAAATTCAAAGGAAAAATATCACTTGGCGGTGCTGCTGTTGTTATAGGAGCGGGATTATTAATGGTTGGTGTCGGAACGGTAATTGCGTATTCAGCAAATATATTGTTTTTGTTATATAAAGAACTGGGAGAAATAAATTTTGAAGCAATGTTTTATATTCTAGAAATACCGGAAGTGCAGGGTGAAATAAGAACAAATTTGTTATTGTCATATGTAATTTCCTGTTTATTTTTTGTATTTCAAATTAATTCTATGCTTAAAGATTGGAAAAATCAAAAGATAATAAAAAAGTTAAGAGAAATAAAATAGGGTACTTCATTTAACCAGCGCCGAATAAAGCAAAATCGTATTTTACAGGGTCTTGGCTGTCAAATATTCTTAAATTTTCTGTTAATTCAATAACTGCTTTTTTGTCGTTTGAATTGCGTTTTAATAATTTAAGTTTTCTTGCGCTGCGGGCAACATGGACATCAAGCGGAATATAAAGAGCAGAAGGTTTAATTTTTTTCCATAAACCTAAATCGACAGGTCCCGGGCGTATAAGCCATCGCAGCGCCAGATTTAACCGCTTGCAGGCAGATCCGTTTTTTTCTTCAGTACCGGGGTTGGCAATATGTATGGAATATTCACCTTTATTGGCTATTGCCATCTCATTTCGAAAAAGATTTATACCATTCCATATATAATAATTTATATTTTTATTACTCTGTGTTCCTCCGTGGTTAATTATTTTTTGTGATTCGAATAAGTTTTCCAGGTTACCGTATTTTATATAACAATGTGCAAAACCACGGCAAAAATATTTTAAGTCATTTTCAAAAAAAGTGCGGTGTATGCATTTACAGGGACGGCTTCCTTTTAATTTTTTATATTCACCGGACATTATATAATCGAACGGACTTTTTCCCATTAACGCGAACATTTTTTCTGCGGATTTTAAAATAATATCGCGCCTGCCCCAGGCAATTGTTGCGGAAAGAAACGCGGCTATTTCAATATCCTGGCGTTTTTTATATCGATGTGCAAATTGAACAGGATCAGATTCGATAAAATCGGGAACACAAACTTTTTTATACCATTGTTCTAATAAATCTAAATTCTTCAATTTAAAGTCTGGAATAATTCGGGGCTTCCTGTGTTATATGCACATCATGCGGGTGGCTTTCTCTTAAACCTGCTGCTGTAACTTTAACAAACTTGCGGTATTTGTTTAATTCATTAATATCACGGCAGCCGCAATAACCCATTCCCTTGCGAAGCCCGGCGACAAGCTGATTTAAGAAAAAACGAAGCTCGCCCTTGTATGGAACTCTTCCTTCGATGCCTTCGGGTACTGGAGCTTCATCCTTACCTATCTGGTAACGGTCACCTGCGCCGTCAGAAATGGCTCCCATACTGCCCATTCCCCTGTATTCTTTGTAAATTCTTCCATCGTATATAATTTCGTTTCCAGGTGATTCTTTTAATCCGGCGAATAAGTTGCCAATCATAACAACACTTGCTCCTGCGCCTATTGCTTTAGTTATATCTCCGGAAAACTTTACTCCTCCGTCTGCGATTATCGGAGTTTTTGTTTTTTGCGCTTCTTCGGCGCATTCAAGTACAGCTGTAAATTGAGGAACACCAATTCCGGCTACAACCCTTGTGGTGCAAATTGATCCCGGTCCTATTCCTACTTTAATTGCATCCGCTCCGGCTTCGATTAGGTTTTTTGTTGCTTCTTTTGTAGCAACATTGCCTCCTATTACAGGAATATTGTAATCTTTTTTAATTTGACGAATCGCATCCATAACATTTTTTGAGTCACCATGTGCGGTATCGATAACTACAAAATCAACTTTTGCTTTTTTTAATAAAGGAAGTCGGATTGAATAATCCTGCGGTGAAATAGCGGCTCCGACTATGAGTCTGCCCTGTTTATCAACAGCAGCATTTGGAAATTTTTTATTTTTTTCCATATCAGTTACAGTGATTAGACCTGTAAGTTTGCCGTCTTTATCTACTACAGGAAGTTTTTCAATCTTGTGTTCATTGAATTTTTCACGGGCTTTTTCTACACTTGGTTCTCCTGTTACAACAATCGGATTATGAGTCATAACCTTGGTTACAGGAAGAGAATCATCATTGCAAAAACGTAAATCCCGGTTTGTAATAATTCCTTTTAAAACATTGTTACTGTCAACAACAGGAAGACCGGATACACCGAAAGTATCGACTAATATTTTTACATCGCGTACATGAGAATCATGCGGAACAGTTATTGGGGATTCTATTATCCAGTTGAGGTAACGCTTCACATTTGATACTTGACGAGCTTGTTCTTCGGGGTTTAGATTCCGGTGAATTACGCCGGCTCCGCCTTCCAATGCAATTGTTCTTGCAAGTTTTTCTTCGGTAACCGTATCCATTGCGGCAGAAATTATTGGTACATTTAATTTAATTCCGCCGCATAAAGATGTTTTTACATTACATTCTCTTGGCAGAACTTCAGAATATCCGGGTAATAATAAAACATCATCGTAGGACAAACCTTCGCTAAATTTATATGCTTCCATAGAGGATAGTGGCATTTCATGATTAATGTGTCAATACCCCTGTACTTGGTTTAAATTTTTCGGAGAGGGGGGATTCGAACCCCCGACATCCTGGTCCCAAACCAGGCGGAATAGCCACTATCCAACCCTCCGTGGGTTTTATCTGCCTTGTCTACTATAGATGTTTTATTTATTTTAATCAAGTAACAGATGTCAATTACCTCTGACAAAGTTCAATTACAAAATTTAAAAATTGATCAAAATACTGCGGAGTTAAACGCGAAGGAGTATCCGCCGGGGTATTTAAAATACGCCATGTCTGCGGAAGATGACGGATTTCGGGCGAAGTTTTTATTTCTCCGGAAATTAATAATTTTGTAAACTCAGGATATTTGCGCAAGATTTCTTCATATTGAGCCGCTTCGGCAGACGGAAGCATAGTGATGGTTTGAGCGGCTAAACCGGCGCGGAGAAAACCTATGTCATCACAAAAAGGAATTGGAGCGAGTAATAATTTGTCAAGGCGAAGATGATGCGCTGTTTCCAAAGCGTGATTGCGAAGCTGCCTAATCGAATCTTTCAATGTGTCAATACCCGGATTATTGCTCTTATCCAAAATGGAATCAGTTATGGTAGAAAGAATAAAAGAATCTCCCGTACCGCAGGAATCAAAATTAAAAATCTTCGCTTTTCCAAGACCCCATGATTTTAATTTTTGCGCAAGTGCAAAAGAACCTTGTTTTTCAAAACTTTCGCCTTTTTTTAATTCTTCTTTGTCAGTAAAAATAATCAGCCAATTATCCAAAGCCCGCTGGGTAAGCAGATTAGTCAAATTTAACATATGGAAAACAGCAATACTATTGTCATTAGCGCCAGGGCTTCCGTCCACACGGTCATAATGAGCGACAAAAATAAAAGGGCTTTCACCGGCAAAAGGAAAACTGCCTCCTTTTAACCGGGGCATTTTTTTGCTATGCGGAAAAATAAAAATATGGCGGTTGTCTTCGATGGCTACAACCAGTGAATTTAATCCCAGCTTTTCAATTGTTGTAAGTAATGTTTTGTAACGATCTACTTTTGAAGCAATAAAATAACCATAGCGATCATAAGGGCTGCTTTTGGTCCAGTCTTTGTTTTCTTCATTTTTCATAACAGTATCTTTTCCGCCTTAAATGAATGTGAAGGAAATATAAATTGATGCTGTTCATCAATTATATTTAATTCTATAGGATTATTGGAATTATTAATAGAACCTTTATAAGAGGATTCCAGGACACCGTAAACCGAAGCGGTGCAAAGTTCCAATGCTTTTTCGGCATTTTTTGTTTCAAGATAGTGTGATAAAAAAACTGCCGTTGTCATATCGCCTGTGCCTGCCGCATTGCCGCACAGCGCAAGCTCTGCAGTAGTAGTTTTATAAACATTTGTTTTATCTGATACGAGCATGGAGAGTTTTCCCGGCTCTTCCCTAAAACTTGTTACAAGAATAACAGAAGGACCCATTTCATGAACAGTTTTTAATGCTTTAACGGCATCTTCTATTGTTTTAATTTCTACTCCTGATATTGTTTCCATCTCAAACTGATTCGGGCAGATGATGTCAGCTAACGGTATAAGTTTGCTTTTTATCATATCCGGAATATCGGGTTTGACGAAAAAACCTCTTCCTACATCACCCATGACAGGATCGCAGCAGTACAAAACATCGGACTTTGCATTCCTTACTTTTTTTACAGTTTCTATAATTGCTTCGCATATAGAAGCGTCACCCAGATAACCTGAAAGTACAGCATCGCAGCGGTTAAGTACACCCCTTTCTTCAAGCCCGGTTACAAGATCTGATACAAGCTGCGCTCCCAGTACTTGCCCTTTCCATGAACCATATCCTGTGTGGTTTGAAAACTCTACAGTATTGACTGCCCATACTTCGCGCCCCAAGCGCTGTAAAGGAAATACTGCGGCAGTATTCCCTGCATAACCATAAACTACATGCGATTGAATCGATAAAACTGCCATATTATTTTTTAAAAATCCTTTTTATTAACATTAAAACAGATCGGGAAAACTTTCCTTTATCCTGTCCGTATTTTTTTGAAAAATCCCCTGCGGCTAAATGCAGCGGATAAGTGCCGTATTTCTTTTTTAAAAAATCCCAATGTTTTATTATCCATACATAAAGATCAGCTTCTGTTCTTCCGGGAAAATTTACAAGCAGCCATTGCTCTTTAATTATTGCAATTACGGGGTTATAAACATTTTTATACCAGGAAACGACAGCATCATTAAAAGGGATTTCTTCTTCGACGCCTTCGTTTAAATAATATTTATGAACAAGTATATGATTATAAATTACATCATAACGCCCCGGGGAACTAAAGTTTAAATCCCAGTAATCGGTTAAATCTCCGAAATAGGTTTCGCTGTAAAAGATTTTTTTTTCGTACTCAATAAGAGCGATGCGCAGTTCATCGGTAGTCATCATAGGTTTTATGTTTAGTTCTGTTGTAAGGCTTATAACTTCGGCATCGATAAATTCAACATTTTGCAGTTTCGCTACAGATACCCTGTGATTACCGTCTCGGACAAAATAAACCCCTCCTATCTCATATAGAAGAATCGAAGGTAAAATAATATCTTTTATATGCGCTTCGTCAACACGCTGCCATCGGTGGCGTAAATGCTCCCTTTTGGGAAGAAAATATTTATTAAAATCGTGGTAACGCCCTTCGCTTCCGACAATTAATTTTATAGGCACTGTCTGGCTTCCCATATATACTTCGTTTTTAGGTTTTAATATATCTTTGACATCGTTAAATGAAAGCAGCCTGTCGCGATCTACATTTAAAAAGTTTTGAATTTGAGAAAGTACCGCTTTGCCCCTTGCGCGGGAAAAATCCATGGACGCCTGCTGGGTTATAGCATCATAATCCATTTTGATCCCCTGAATTAATTACATAATGGCTGAACGCATTAATCACAAGAGTGTTATTCCATTTTGTACAGCGAACATCACATAAATCATATAAATGAATATGACCATGAATTAAATATTTAGGTTTAAATGTTTCATAAACCACAAATATGCTTTAAAACCCCAATGACATTTATCGTTTTTATCATGAATACCTTTGGGTGGAGCGTGAGTTAAAAGAAGATCAAGATAACGTCCGTATATAAGGCGGTTCCACAATAATGACGGAACAAGTTTAAAAACTTCTAAAAACATTTCAAAATCTGTATATTGATTATTTCCATTGTTATAACGCATACAGCCTCCAAGCCCTGCGACAATGAAGTTATTTTCTTTTTTTACCTTTGTACCCAAATGGATAGCTCCGCAGCCCAGATATTCTCTTTCCTGTACAATAGGGGTATCCATCAATTTTTTGTAATATTTTAGATCTTCTGTATGATGATTCCCAAAGACAAAAAACAAAGGTTTATTCAGGCTGGAAATTATAAAATCAAGGTAATCTAAAGGTAAATCCCCTGCAGAAAGGATAAAATCGACATCAGAAAAGCGCTCTTTTATATGAGCCGAGTAAACTTGAGGGTCTATTTGGTCGGAAATACAGAGTATTTTCACATTTTGTGTCCTTTGTGCACATATCATTGTTTATGTTATAAAGACAAATTTACCGATATATTATATTATATGATATAGAGGGGAGTTAAGGAAGGTTTTATGCCAAAAAAAATCATTTATATATGTATTTTTCTATTAATGACGGTTTTATGCTTTGGGCAGTCTAATTTTACCAGGGGAGAGGCTCTTTTAATGCAGAATCAGCCTGCGAATGCTCTGGATTTCCTCATTCGCGCTGTTGCTGAAGATTCATCAAATTCTGTCGCTTATCTTTATCTTGGCATTGTATATGAACAGCTTGGAAGGTCAGACGATGCTATAGCCATCTACAGGCGGGTTTTACCGATGGCTGGAAATTTGACCGCAAATGTTGCCAATAATTTGGGTAATATCTATTTTCAAAGGGGAAATACTGATATGGCGGAGCAGTATTACAGCCAGGCTATCAGTTTAAACTCTGTTTACGCAAACGCTTATTTAGGCAGAGCGAATACCAGAATAAAAGCCGGGAATCTGCAAAATGCCATTGTTGACTATGAACAGTATTTAAAATTAGATCCAAGATCTTCCCAGCGGGATGTTATCGAACAATTGATAAATACGATAAGGTTTGAATTTGCCGCAGAAGAAATGAGAAAGATTATTGCCGAGGAAGACGAACGCAGGATCGCAGAGGAGCGCCAAAGACTTTTAGACGTTGTGTCGGCATCATTGCAATCCGCCGCTGATTCAACTCAGGGTATTTCGTTCGGCGCTGAAAGTGTTGAAAATTACGATGGCTTATTTGAATTGGAATAATCCATTTTTTTTATGGAGGGGAAATGAACCAGCAACAACTAAGAATATTAATGATTTCCGGTGGTGTACTTTTAGCCCTGCTTATAGTAGGACTTGTTATTTTATTAAACCAATGTTCAGGTGACGGATCTGCCTTAGGCGGAATTGATTCAAGAAGAGCTAATACATTAAGACTTGCAACTACTTATGCAGAAAGCGGTGAATATGAAAGAGCTTTAAATCTTTTAGACGGTCTTTTAATTGATAATCCTGATGATGAAGATGCAAGAGCTTTACAGCAAGCCATTTTAAGTCTGAACCGAAGCGGTGCAAGCGGAGCAGATGCTCTTAACGATGCTCTTTTGGAAGAACTGCGAAGGCAAAATCAGGCGCTTGCGTCTAATCTAAATAGACCGGTAGTAGTACAGCAATCCTCTTCTTCGTCCGCATTTGGCGATGATGAAGCGTCAGCTAGAAGAGAAGCTGCTGCGGCTGCGGCAGAAGCGGAAGAAGCAAGAAGAAGAGCGCAGGAAGAAGAACTGGCAAGAGCAAGCCGCGAGATGCAGGAAATTATGCGCCGTGTAAATAATCTTGTCGCAGACGGAAGAGCAAGGTTAAATTCGGGGGATTTAAGCGGCGGCACGCAATTGTTTAATGAAGCCAGAAGATTGATACCGCAAGGTGAAAACCGTTTTGAAGCGCAGACATTATCAAATATGGCTGACGCTTTTTATGATTTTAATACAAATAATCCGGGAACCGCAGGCGCTCGTGAAGCTGTTTCCAATGCCACACGCTTTGCCAATGATGCGGTTTCAAGAGACGCATCTGTAGCATTATCTCATTATGTACTTGGAAAAGTTGCGCGTGATGCAAATCAAAATGATTCTGCAATAAATTCTTTCAGAGAAGCGACACGGCTGGATCAAAGTAATTTTATGTACTTTCATGATTTGGGAAGAGTTTTATTTATACAAAGGCGTTTGGCGGAAGCAAGAGACGCTTTCCAGGCAGCGACAAGGATTAATCCAAACTTTGAGGCTTCCTGGTATAATCTAGGCGGAACATACCGGGCATTAAACAGGCAAGACGATGCGCTTGCAGCATACAGGCAGGCAGTTGCTATCAGAGCAGATTATTTTGCAGCTCACAGGGAAATCGGCAGAATACTTATTGCAAGAGGTGATACAAGAGGAGCGATAACTTCTTTTTCTACTGCCTTACAGTTAAATCCAAATGATTTCAGTACGTTATGCGAATTAGCCGCCGCTCACGGACAAGCGGGAAATTATATTGAAGCGGAAAATTTATTTACAAGAGCTTTACAGATAAACCCGAATGATGCCCAGACAAATTATAATATGGCAGTCGTTAAACTGGAATTAAATAAAAACAATGAAGCCATTAATCATGCAAGAATTGCAGTAGATGCAAACAGGTCAAACGCCGTTTATGTTTATACATTGGGTCTGGCTCTTGAAGCATCAGGAGCCAACGATCTTGCAATTTCAGCATACAGGACAGCGGCAACGCTTGATACAAAGTATTTACGCCCAAGAATTAATCTTGGAAGTATTTTTATAGCAGCAGGAAATTTCAGCGAAGCTATTGTCTTTTTAAATGAAGCGTATGCGGTAGAACCTGCAAACTTTGAGGTTAATAATAACCTTGGAGCAGTTTATGCAAGGCAGGAAAACTGGACATACAGTATTGTTCATTATGAACGCGCTATTATTGCAAGACCTAATGATGCAGTAGTACATTTTAATCTTGCGCGCGCTTATGCAGGAGCAGGCGAGCTTTTAAAAGCTCAAAATGCTTATCAGTCTGTGTTAAGACTTGCACCTAACAACTGGGATGCTATGTATGAATTGGGAATGACGTGCGTAACGCTCGGTCAAAATACCGAAGCAAAGCGTTACCTGCAGGATTTAATTAACAGAAACCCCAATTACTCAGGGCGAACCGAAGTTGACAATATATTGAGAAATCTATGAACGCGATCATAACAGTAGTCGGCAATGATAAAGTCGGCATTATAGCAAAAGTTTCCGCGTTTTTGGCAGAACGCGGTATAAATATAGAAGATATTTCACAGACAGTATTAAGCGGAAACTTTGTAATGATGATGATGGTTAGTCTATCATCCTGTTCAAAGGGTCTTGAAGATATAAAAAAAGAATTATCAGGTCTTGGAGATACTTTAAATGTAAGTATCAGTTTAATGCACGAAAAAGTATTCTCTGCTATGCATCGGATTTAAAATGTTGTTTACGCCGTTTGAAATAAAAGAAACAATAGATATGTTTATGCGCTATAAACTTGATATTCGGGCTATCACGCTCGGTATATCACTTTTGGATTGCGCCTGTTCAAGCGGAGAAGCGACAAGAAAAAAAATAAGAGAAAAACTTTTAAAAGTGGCAGGTTCTCTTGTTAAAACAGGTTGCGATATTGAAACCGAATACGGCATTCCGATTATTAATAAAAGAATTTCTGTTACTCCGATTGCGATAGTAGCAGCTTCCTGTGATGAAACTGATTACACACCGTTTGCAAAAACACTAGACGAAACAGCAAAAGAATTGGGTGTAGATTTTATCGGAGGTTTTTCTTCTCTTGTACATAAAGGAATTTCCAAAGGTGATGAAAGATTAATAAAATCCCTCCCCGATGCTCTTTCGCAGACAGAACGCATTTGCGCTTCTGTCAATGTTGCTTCCACAAAAAGCGGCATAAATATGGATGCCGTTAAAATAATGGGACAGACAATTAAAGACATTGCAAATGCGACAGCGCAAAATGACGGTATTGGATGTGCAAAACTTGTTGTTTTTTGTAACGCACCGGAAGACAATCCTTTTATGGCAGGGGCTTTTCACGGAGTGGGCGAGGCGGAGAGCGTTCTTAATGTGGGTGTATCAGGACCCGGTGTAATAAAAGCCGCTTTGGAAAATTGCCGCGGTATGAACTTTGATGTGTTAGCTGACACAATTAAAAAAACTGCGTTTAAAATTACACGCATGGGACAGCTTGTAGGAATGGAAGCTGCAAAACGCATTGGAGTGCCTTTTGGCATTTTGGATTTATCATTAGCGCCGACACCTGCGGTTGGCGATTCTGTCGCACGTATTTTGGAAGAGATTGGGCTAGAAGCGGCAGGTACGCACGGAACAACAGCGGCGCTTGCCATGTTAACCGACATGGTAAAAAAAGGCGGAGTGATGGCATCGACCCATGTCGGCGGATTTTCCGGGGCTTTTATTCCTGTTTCCGAAGATGATGGAATGGTCGCCTCAGTAAAAAACGGCACT
>WQYB01000014.1 GCA_009781475.1 Treponema sp. | reverse complement strand
TTCCTGTTTGTTTTTTGTAAAGAGAGAATGGACAACGCATAACGTACTCCTGACATCTTATAGATGTCTTGCCAAAAAGTACCACTTTGAGTGCGACTTTGAGGCAACAGTGTGTTACGCCATCCGTTGTCGGGTAGGCAAATCCTTACTACGTAAGGATTTAAGTGATGGAGCTAAGGGGAATTGAACCCCTGACCTCTTGAATGCCATTCAAGCGCTCTAGCCAACTGAGCTACAGCCCCATAAGTTTCTTTACATTACAAAACTGTCGGTTTTTTGTCAATATCACAGGATAAAGCATTATTTATCAATAAAACCTTGTTTTTCTATAATTATGCTGTTATATATATAATTAAGGAGACATTTATGAAGAAATGGTGTCTGTTTTTATTTATAGTGCTTTTATTCACTTCGTGTGAATTATTTGATTTTGGATATATTGAAGATGTAATAGTACATGATTCAACTACAATTTATATTTATTTTACCGGCAATATACAAGAATTTGATCATGTTCATGATGTAAGAATAGTCGTAAATGACACCAATCATACCTATCGTATTAATAGTTCATCATATAATATTTTTACTGATAATTTTGGTTTCCAAAAAAGATACCGCTGTAAGTTAAATAAAAATTTACTTTTAGATGATAAGATAGAAGTAATCGGTGTAGGACGCAGTGTTTTTGGCAGGGCTGTTACTTATTACAGTTATTAATTTAAAGATTTTCGTTAACAGTTAATTTTACCCGATCCTCTGGCGTTGTATTTCATACAATAATACTCCTGCTGCTACCGATACATTTAAAGAATCGATTTTTCCGCAAGAGGGTATTCCTATAAGACCATCGCATTTTTCCAATAAAAGACGCGATATGCCGCTTCCTTCACTTCCAAGTACAAGTCCTATTTTGCCTTTTAAATCCATTTTATAGGCAGCCTCTCCATCCATGTCGGCTCCGTAAATCCAAAAGCCGCATTCTTTTAAATCTTCTATAGCGCGGACTAAATTGGGAGTTTCCGCTTGTGTTACCCACGATACAGCGCCTGCAGATGTACTGGAAATTACAGAAGCGTGTTTTGCGTTTCGCCGGTTGCGGCTTACAACAAGATCAACGCCGAACTGATCGCAGCAGCGAAGTATTGCTCCGTAATTATGAGGGTCGGTTATTTCGTCAAGAATTAAAACAAGGGCATTTTGCTGCTGGCTGTTTTCCATATTGGTAATAAAACTTTCAAGACTAATTTCTGTATGGCTTCCATCGTCTTCAATTTGAAGAGCAATGCCGCGGTTATCAGGAGCTAGACCGTCAAGATCGAACGTGCCTGTTCTTTCCAGCCGTATCTTGTTATTTACAGCTAACGTGACAATTTCTTTTGCGCGAGGACCTGCTTTTGCAACAAGCAAAGGACCGCACAAACGCCCTGATTTAATTCTTTCTTCGATGGCATGAAAGCCTGTTAAATATGTCACTTTAAACATCCTTATTGAATATTTTTTCGCGCTGTATATTTTTTTACAAAGTCGCAGGGGCGGTAAGTCATTTTTGCCTGTCTTAATCCTTCGTTTCCCAAATCCTGTTCACGGTTAATCAATGTAAAAAACCGCGGTAAAGATGCTGCAAATGCCTGATTTATAAATTGATAAATGCCTCTGTATTCCTCAAGCGCTTTTTCAAAATGAACCACAAACATTTTTCCCCTTGCGATACTTTCTCCAAGGCAGTAAGCAGCAGGTTTTCCTGATATAAAAAAAACAGAACCTTTTAATGCGAATAAATCATATAAATCAAGAGCTTCTTTTGCCGCTTTATAATCACCTTCGTTTCCGTTTCTTCGAAGTGAATCGGATTTCCACCGATCCAGAATTTCAAAAGCAGCAGGAACTAAAGCGGCAGTCATTGTACGCTGTTCGTGATCAGGGTATGCGTTTAAAAAATTATTAACATGGTTTTTCTTTTTATGGTATTTTTTCCCCTGTAATTCTGCCAAATCACTGCGGTTGTACAAATAATCAAAATTATCCCTGTCTTCTGATATGGTTAAGCCGTATTTTTCAAGATCGTCTTTTACAGGAGATAAAACAGACTGCGAAATATTTTTCCAGTAATCGTGAGTTGTAAAAAGAGATTCAAGCGTTTGCTGATTCGGCGCGGTACAGGGAGTCATAAAAAAAGTTTTTTTTACTTCGTCTTTTGACGGCTGCTGCCCGCTAATAATAAAACCGCCGTCGTCTTCATTATTTGATACATCGCGGCAAATGCGGTAGTTATATCTGTTTCGGAAAAGATATAATCCTGCAAATGTAAATTCAGAAACGCCGTCAAAGGTTAAAGAAAGGCGCGGATGTAAAAAATCTTTTAACTGTATATCCAGAGGGATAAAATCCGGGTAACAGGGAACTGTCAGGTTCATGATGACGTTTCGTTTTTCTCACTTTCCGCTTTTCTTGCCAGAATGGATTTACGTGAACCCAATAGTATTGATACAGGTTCCAGTATTGGAATATTTTCACATACAATTTTAATAATAACTGTCATAGGAACAGCTAAAACCATTCCGGCAAATCCCCAAATAAATCCCCAGATAGAAAGAGAAACAAGTATTATCAAAGGAGAAATTCCGACATGGTCGCCGATTATTTTTGGATCAAAAATGTTGCATAATACAACGTTAACAACCAAAATTATAATAATTACAATGATGATAGGAGCGGGTTCGGGCCAGAATTGAAGCAGTGCAAATAATGATATGCCTGCCCCTGCTGCAATACTTCCCAAAGTTGGAATAAAATTTAATAAAAACTGAAGTACTCCCCAGACAATAGCGAACTCAAGCCCGACAATGTGAAATGCAACTGCGAAAATTATACCGTTGGCAAGTGATATAAAAAACTTTGCCGCCAAATATTTTGTTACCTGGGATATTATTTCATTTCCCATTCTGTGAATACGGCTTGTGCGGTTTTCGAATGCGGCTATCAATTTATCTTTAAAAAAGCCCGCTTCAAAAAGAATAAATATCATAAATAAAACTACAAGTACTGCGCTGGAAAGAAATTTAAAAAATGTGTTAGACGAAGAGATTGTCAAATTACGCACCCATGTGCGGATTCCTTCCTGCCCCCAAAGATTCTGCCATATAGTTAAGTTTTCATCTTTTGGAAGATCGAACATCATTGCTACCCAATTGTAGATTTCATTAAAGCGATATTCATAGTTTGGTATTTGAGCAATAATCATTCTGCCGGATGTAAAGAGAACCATCCCAAAGGCGTACATACCGGTGGCTATTATAATAACTACAAGAATTATTGATATTGTACGGCGGATACGGAGTTTATCAAGCAATTTTATTAACGGAAACATTACAAACGCCAAAAATGCCGCGATTATAAATGGAAGGATTACAGATGAGGCAAGTTTTAATACCGTTATGGCGAATATTACGCAAACAAAGATCATCATGAAAAAAACACCACGGCCGGAATGAAATGTTTTAAATACTTTATTCATTTTTTTATTATGGCATAAAAGTTTGCATTGGGCAAGAAAGTGCTTGATAGGTCAAGAAAGTCCTTGACCGGTGATCCAAAAATTACTATGTTAGTATTAACTGATGATACGGTATGGATTTTATTATCCATGCAGCGGATGCTTTAGTTTGCGGCTTCGTACCACAGCAACTCCCCAGGTTTCCTCACCTCCTTTTCCTGGGGGGTTTTTATTATATATCTGAAGCGCTGTTTGTGTGTTATAGCTGGAACCTAAGTCCTACTGTAGCGCCGAAACCTGAATCCCTTACGTTATACATGCCGGTGAGGTCAATTTTTATAACAAATAAATTAAAGGAAAGACCTCCGTAAAATCTCATGTTCCAGTCCGATACATTAACAATCGATTCAAAGCCTTTATCTGTAACATTAGTTACGCCGAATCCCATTAATAAATTTTTAATTTCATTATTAAGACCGGTAGCACCACCGGGATGTGTAAACGTTATATCAGATTTTACCTGGTAACCTGCTTTTGACCATGCATAACTTACACCGGCTCCCAAATACGGGGTTATTATAAAAACAGGAAATGAAACCTGCGCTTTTAATTCCAATACATTGGTTTGCCAAATAAGTCCTAAATTTGGGTCAGTAAAATCAAGAGTATAACCTGATCCAAATGAAATTGGCTGTGCAACACCTTCAATTGTTGTATTTATGCCGCCTCTTAAATGGTTAAAACCTGCTCCTACAGATACTTTAATTGGAAATACTTTGCTGTCCAAAAGCGAGTACCGGACATCAAAACCAAAAAGTAAATAATCTATATTTGCGGGAAGAGAAGCGAATATACCCATTTTAGAAGTATCCAGAACGCCTAATTTAATACCAATATCAAAAGGAAGGATAAATCCTCCTATTCTGCCTTCTATTGTATAACCCGGGATTGGTAAACCTATTGGTATATCAATCGACGCTGCATCGCCGAATTCTCCCATCATTCCATTTATTATATCAAGGTTTACAAATGTTACTCCCGCAGAAACACCTATGCCAAAACTGGGAGGTACGCTTAAAAGCTGCCCGATATAAGGATCAGACCAGTTTAATCCGATTGTTGAGTTAAAAGGCATTGCCTGTGCCATTCCTGCTGAGAAAGAATTTACCGCTTTTTGCACATCTTCAATAGGATTGGATTGTGAAAATACCGGAGCCGAAATTAAAATCAATACTACAGCCAATAAACATATTTTTTTTCCAGTTTTCATTATTTTCCTCCTGACAGAATGAGCGTATTATACATATTATTATACAACAAAAATTTGGAAATGTCAGGCAAATTAATTAAAAAAAACCAGCAGCTGGGCTTGGCTGCTGGTTTAAATAACAGATTATTCGTATTATCTTCTTAGAAACTCCATCTTACATCAATGTAAAATACATTGGTAAAAAGGGATTTTTCATTACCCCAGTTAGTAACTTCATTTTTTGCGGAATCAAGATATAATACATCGCCAATTTCGATATGTGTTCTACTGTCAAGGTTGAATCTTAATGAAGGTCTAACGCTGAATACTGAACGATCTTGACGAGCGGCATAACCTTTGCGATGGAATTGTGTGCTGGAATTGGCTGAATTTGCTCCATTGCTTTCACCATTAATAAAGTAAACCAAATCAATTCTTGGCACTAAACTACCCATTGTATATGAACCCCATAAATTGAAAAGAAATGCGGGATCTCTATTATCAACATTGAAAAAGAATTGCGCAGCGTTCAACCCTACGTTTATATCATCAGTTAATTTGAATGCGAATGTTTCCGAAAAAGTCATAGTACCGGTATTATCAAAATCCTGAAGATTATCCAATTGAAATGCGAAAACCGCAGTTAAATCTTTTATCATTAAAAGACGCAGATCTCCGATAATTGCACCGGATTGCTGATTTCCTGTTCTGTTTTCTGTTCTAGCCGAAGCTCCGATATAAAATACATCTTTCATCAGATATGAACCGCTTATGACATATTTTACTTCACCAAGTTTAATTCCATTGCTTCCGACTGGGAGTGCAAGAACATTGTTATTGCCTCCGCCCCTTTGACTGTTTACATAAGCGCCTGCTCCCAGGTTAAGTCCTTCAATTGGCGCTATTTTAAGAAGTAATCCAAGACCTTCACCAACATCATCGTTAATCCACCAATCGGCTGTTTGCCATGCGCTGTCGTCAACAATGCCGCCGGAAACGCTAATCATATTATCAAAGAAATTCATCCATCCGTAAGCGAAAGGAATTGATAAATATCCGCCGGTATCTGCCAATGTTCGCTGTGATTGCAGCCTTAATCTAAAACCGGAAGTTCTGTCGTTATTCTGGTAATTTGCATTTAACCTGAATCTGTAACCATTACTTTCTGAATCAACGCCAAATGCTTTTATTTCCGCGTCATTATCACCCTGGGTTATTAATCCTAAACCGCTGTTAAAATAACCGCCAAAGGTAAGGTTTTGCGCAAATGCTGCTGCCGTTAATAAAGTTGTTATTAACACTGTAAATAAAATCTTTTTCATAATTGTCCTCCAATTTTTCTTTTTTATAAAGATTAATTTTCAGTATCAGAGTTTTTTTATGAATGAAAAGTACGTTAATTGATTTCTAATTTTATTGAATTGATTTTTAACTGAATTAACCGATACCTGACAATAAATTGTCTAACAAAAAAACTGTTTTGTAAGTTTACCGTCTTGACCACTTATTCTCTGCGTAATAACATTAATTGTTCTGTGTCAGGAACCGTGCGAGCAGACGCCGCCTAACCCCGCCAGGTCCGGAAGGAAGCAACGGTAAGCGGAAGTCCGCTGCGCCGCGGCACTCCTGACGCAGGACACTTTTTTTTAGCGATGGTTTGTCACGGCTTTTATATATAGTAATAAAATGATAAACTACCATCATGGCAGCCCGATACGAAGTAACAGCCTCTAAATACCGCCCAAAGACCTTTGATGAACTGGCAGGGCAGGAATTTGTTGTTTCTACCATTAAAAACTCTCTTTTAAACGGTCAAATTGCCCATGCTTATCTTTTTTCAGGACCCAGAGGATGCGGTAAAACCAGTGCGGCGCGTATTCTAGCACGTTCGCTGAATTGCGAAAAAGCGCCCAATGGTCCTTGCGCTGGCATGGACTCAAACGTATGCGATAATTGCCGCACAATTTCACAGGGAGCCAGTATGGACGTAATCGAAATTGACGGAGCTTCTAACAATTCCGTAAACGATGTACGCCAAATTAAAGACGAAGTTTTATTTCCTCCTCAATCCGGAAAATATAAGGTTTATATAATAGACGAAGTTCATATGCTTTCGGCAAGCGCATTCAACGCTCTATTAAAAACCATAGAAGAGCCGCCGCCTTATATCTGTTTTATTTTTGCTACGACAGAACTGCACAAAGTTCCTGCGACCATTAAAAGCCGCTGCCAGCAATTTAATTTCAGGTTAATACCTGTAGAAACAATTCAGGAAATACTAAAAAAAATCTGCGCAGAAAATAATATTAAAGCAGAAGACGATGCTCTTTTTTGGATTGCACGTGAATCGACAGGCAGTATGCGTGACGCATTTACACTTTTTGATCAGGTAACTTCGTTTTCAACAAGTGCAAACGGTATTAACATACGAAGTGATTTAATCCGCGAAAAACTCGGTATTATCGGTCTTGAAAAATTAAATGCGCTTTCGCTTTCCTGTGTTGAAAATGACGGGTTAAGATCTTTTGCTCTTGCCGATGAAATACTTTCAAGCGGTATTGCCATCGAACAATTTGTTATAGACCTTACAGGATACTACCGCAGTCTTTTATTGATAAAAAACGGCGTAACAAGGGAATCACTTTTGGGTTTCCGTCCTTCGCAGTTTTGCGCAAAAACTCTTGAAACCCTTGATTCAATACGATTGGAACAGGCTCTGGATATTTTACTTGATTGTTACCGGAATATCCGTTATTCAGTTTCTCCTCGTTTTGATTTAGAAACAGCAATTTCCAAATTGACATGGTTAACTAAATGGGTATCACCCATAGAATTAAAAGATTCGATAAATGCGGCAAAATCTATATTAACGCGGGGAGGAAGTTTGTCACCGTCTTCAAATCCGCAATCTAGCGAACCTAGATCAGTGCCGGAGGCTCCCAAAGCGCAAGTATCGGGATCGGGAGACGGAAGATCTTTAACCGATGAATTTCAAAAAATGCTTGCCGCAAAAGAAAATACAGACGATGATGATGTTCCCATGTGGAATAATTCTGCAATAAAAAGCGGTAAAGAAAATCCGCCGCAGGTGGAAAATGTTTTATCGGTTATACCGGGAACAGTCATTCAATAAATCTTATTTAATAAAACATGAGGTAAAATTATATGAATATTAATCCGTTTGATTTATTAAAAAACGCGCAGAAAATACAGGAGCAAATGAGCGGCTTTCAGGAAAAACTTGCTGTCATTACAGCGACAGGTTCTGCAGGAGCCGGCATGGTAGAAATCGATGTTAACGGAAAACTCGAAGTTTTAGCTGTTCGCATAATGCCGCAGACAATAGACGGCGGTGATGTTGAAATGCTGCAGGATTTAATAATGGCAGCTTTTACAGACGGCATGGCAAAAGTAAAAGACGCAATCAGCTCTGAAGTTGGCGCTATGACGGGCGGCATGAACATGGCAGGTTTTCCGGGTTTTCAATGAACGGTAATGCTTTAGACAGGCTTGTTGTTTTATTTTCAAAGCTGCCTGGTATCGGAAAAAAAAGCGCAGGGCGAATCGCGTATCATATTTTAGACAGTAATCCTTCCTTTGCCGTTACTTTAGCAAATGAACTTTCAGGTTTGCACAAGGCGATAAGAAAGTGCAGCATTTGCGGCGGTTTTACTGAAGCCGACCCGTGTTTTGTCTGCTGCGATCCAAAACGCGATTCTTCAATTATATGTGTTGTAGAAAGCGCACAAGATATTCGTATAATAGAAGACGGAAAAGAATTTTCAGGCGTTTATCATGTGCTTGGCGGATTAATCGCTCCATTAGACGGGGTTAGTCCTGCAAACCTTTCAATCGATAAACTTATAAATCGTTTAAGCGATACAAAAAATAAACAGGTAAAAGAATTAATCCTTGCATTAAATCCTACAGTCGAAGGTGATACAACAGCGTTGTATCTTCAAAAAACTTTAAAAGAATATTCTGTAATTATTTCACGCCTTGCTTCGGGAATGCCTGTCGGCGGAAATATCGAGTATATCGATAAACTTACCCTTTCGCGAAGTTTCCGCGGCAGAATAAGAATTTAATAAAAGGTATTAATGAAAACGTCCCCATGTATCACCTGTTTCAACAGTTACGCGCAATGGAATGCTTAAAACAGCTGCTTTTTCCATTTCATCTTTTACAAGAGTTATTGTTTCATCGCATTTATCTTTTGGACATTCTAAAATCAGTTCGTCATGAACCTGTAATAAAAGACGTGCATTTGAGTTTTCTTTTATAAGTCTTTTATCAAGATTGATCATGGCAGTTTTTACAATATCCGCAGCCGACCCTTGAATCGGCGTGTTTACTGTAATTCTTTCAGCTGCCGATTTCTCTGTTTTGTTGCGGGAATTTATAAGCGGGATATAACGGCGGCGTCCTGAAATTGTAGTCACGAAACCGGTTTGTTCGGTTTTGGTTATAAGGTTTTCTATAAATTTCTGAACACCCGAATATGTTTTAAAATAGGCGCTGATAAAATTCTGCGCTTCAGTTCTGCTGATGTTTAATTCATTGGCAAGACGAAACGCGCTCATGCCGTAAATTACTCCGAAATTTATTGTTTTTGCCATGCGCCTTTGTTCGCTTTTTACTTCGCTTTCATCAATGCCAAAAATCAATGACGCTGTGCGTGTGTGTACATCCTGAAATCCTGTTTTGGTGTTTCCTGTAAAAGCAGAAATCAGATTTTTATCCTGCGAAAGATGAGCAAGTATAACAAGTTCAATTTGGCTGTAATCGGCAGAAATTAAAAAGTATCCCGGTTTTGCGACAAAGGCTTCACGGATTCTCCGTCCTTCTTCTGCCCGGATGGGAATGTTCTGCAAGTTGGGTTCACGGCTGGAAAGACGGCCTGTAGCGGTTCCTGTCTGCACGAAATTTGTATGAAGCCTGCTTTGGCTGTCTGCCATGTCCGCCAAAGTATCTACATAGGTTGATTTTAATTTTGCCAGCGTCCGATGCCGCAGGATTAAAGCTGGGACAGGATCTTCACGGGCAAGCTCTTCCAGTGCAGCAGCGTCTGTTGAAAAACCTGTTTTTGTTTTTTTCCCCGGTGTTAATTTTCTTTCTGTAAAAAGTACTTCCTGAAGCTGTTTTGTCGAAGATAAATTAAATTCATGTCCGACTATTTTCCATGTTTCAGATTGGATTCTATCAAGTTCTGCAGCAAGTTCTTTACCGTATTCGATAAGAGCTTTTGGTTCAATTTTTATTCCTTCACCTTCCATTTCGGCAAGGATAGGTAAAAGAGGCATTTCCAAATTTTCAAACAGATTAACGGATTCTGTTTTATTTAAAATTGGTTCAAGATAATGTTTTAATCTGATGCAGTAATCAGCATCTTCGCATGAATATTGTGTTGCTGTTTCCAATGAAACAGTATCAAAGGCAGCGCCTTTTGCGACAATATCATTATATTTTATTGGTGTGCAGTCAAAAGTATATGATGCAAGCGAATCCAAAGAATAGTTGTTGCGTTCAGGATCGGAAAGCCACGAAGCTATCATTGTATCCCAAATTTTGCATTTCCAGCGCTGTGCGCCAAGACCGCGGCTTACCTTGTAATCAAATTTAGCATTATGCGCGGCGATTGTCATTTCACTGTCGGAAAAAATGGGGTAAAGAAGCTCATATACTTTTTGCGGCTCAATAAATACACAGCAGCCGGCTTCGTTATTTACATCATGGGGAGCAAGCGGAATATAAAAGGCTTCTTTTGGTTTTAATGCCAATGAAATACCGATAGGGCGTGTATTCCAGGCATCTAGTGAATCTGTTTCAAAATCCAGCGCTAAAAGTTTTTGTTTTTTTGCCTGTTCCAAAATGGTTTTTAATTCTTCTATATCAAGGACTGTCTTATAAACCCCCTCACCAATTAAAGATTCGTCTGTTTCTTGGTTTACCAAAGAAGAATAAGAAACCACAGAGGACACGGAGGAACACGGAGGGTTTGATTCGTTATTATTATTTTCTCCGTGAAACTCCAAGTTGTCTGTAGGACAATAGTACTCCGTGGTTAATTTCTTAGTTTGAAGCGAAGATTTTGCATTTTGATCAAGTAACTTTGCGCTTTGACGTACACCCTCGCGCATGAGTACAGCTGCACCTTCGCTTCGGTTTAATTCTTCTATTGAAAGTTCGTCTATACTTGTTATCTGTAATTCAACATCTTCACGCAGACGAATGAGTGATTTGGAAAAATAAGCGCTGTCTTTTCCTTCCGATATTTTTTTGCCGGCAGATCCTTCAATAGCGGCGATATTATTATAGATTTCATCCAGTGAACCGTAGCGCGTAATCAGTTTTACTGCAGTTTTTTCTCCTATTCCTTTTACTCCTGGAATATTATCAGATGCATCTCCTGTCAAAGAAAGAAGATCGAGTATTTTTGAAGGTTCTACACCCCATTCGGATTTAACTTCATCCGCTCCGACTAAATCCCATGCGGGACCTGAACTTGTTATATTAGTTTCACTTTTATTTATTTTTGCAGGACGCAATTCAAATATTCCATCGCCTGCCAATTGAAGTAAATCTTTATCCGACGAAAGTATGTAACATTGCCTGCCTTCGCTTTTGCATTTTTGCGCAAGTGTAGCTATTATATCATCCGCTTCAAAGCCATCAGCTTTAAGACACGGAATACCAAGCGTTTGTAAAAATTCTTCAACTAACGGAACTTGTTCGTGTAAGTCTTCCGGTGTTTTCTGCCTGTTTGCCTTATATTCGCTGTACATTTTATGCCTGAATGTCGGAGTTTTAGAATCAAAAATGGCGGCAAGGCGTAATGGTTTTTCCGGTTTTTCCAAAAGTTTTCCTTCGCTGTCTGCCGCAGGAGCGCCGTCGTTAACAAGCGTTACAATTGTGCGGGCAAATCCGAATAATGCAGAAATATTTTTTCCCGAACTGTTGCGCAGAGGATGATTTAAAAATGCAAAATACGAACGGTATATAAGACCGTAAGCGTCAATTAAATAAAGGGGAGCTTTATAATCAGTATTTTCCATACCAGCATAGTAGCATAAAAATACTTAAGTATGATATACTTGCTCGATGAGCGAAAACAGCGGCGACAAAAAAGACAGCGGCGGTCCTATGTTTCCTTTTGGCGGTAAAATGCCGGATTTTAAAGGATTTGGTAACTGGAAATATCTTCTTATTTATCTTTTAATCCTGTTTGTAGGAATCAGCCTTTTTAATTATGTATTTCTCAGCAAATTAAATTCACCAATAGATTTTTCAGAATTTAAAGCACTTATTTCTACCGGAGAAATAAAACGGGTTGAATTAACCGACACTTATCTTACAGGTTATTCCAATCCTAATAAAAGAGATTCTTCAAGAAGTTCGATTATTCGTTCTTATGATGGAGTTCAGCAGGATAAAGTATACCGCACAGTTTCTATAGTAACCGAAGATTTTTTAAAGTTTCTGGATGAAAATAATGTCGCATATACAGCAATTTCCCGTGAAGGAAGCGCTGTATTAAATTTTATTTTAAGCTGGATATTACCGCTTGCTTTTTTTATTCTGATTTGGCGGTTTATAATTAAACGTTTTGGAAATTTCGGCAGTAATGTGCTTTCTGTCGGGCAAAACCGCGCCGTTATTGTCGCAGAAGGTGATATTACTACACGTTTTAACGATGTTGCAGGTGTTGATGAAGCAAAAGAAGAACTTGTTGAAGTTGTTGACTTTCTAAAAAGTCCTGAAAAATATAAAGAAATAGGCGGTAAGATTCCAAAGGGTGTGCTTTTGGTCGGACCTCCGGGTACTGGAAAAACACTTCTTGCAAGAGCGGTAGCAGGAGAGGCGGGAGTCGCTTTTTTCCGTATGAGCGGAGCAGACTTTGTAGAAATGTTTGTCGGTGTAGGAGCTGCAAGAGTAAGAGATTTATTTAAACAGGCAAGAGGTAAAGCACCCTGTATTATTTTTATTGATGAGTTAGACGCCATCGGCAAAAGCAGAATTAATAATATAGGCGGCGGCAATGATGAACGTGAGCAGACATTAAATCAGCTTCTTGTAGAAATGGACGGATTCGACGGAACAAGCGGTCTTATTATTTTAGCAGCGACAAACCGCCCCGATGTTTTAGACCCCGCGCTTCTTCGTCCCGGCAGATTTGACAGACAAGTTCTTGTTGACAGACCCGATTTAAAAGGAAGAGAAGCAATTCTAAACATTCATTCAAAACCTGTGCGTTTAGATCCTAGCGTAGATCTTGAAATTGTCGCTCGTGTTACATCCGGTTTTTCCGGCGCAGACCTTGCCAATGTTGTAAACGAAGCAGCTCTTTTAGCGGTCAGAGCAGGAAGAAAAATTGTAATGCAAACTGATTTTGACGAAGCGATTGAAAAAATTATTGCGGGATTGCAGAAAAAAACCCGTGTTCAAAAACCGGAAGACAGAAAATGCACAGCCTACCATGAAGCAGGGCACGCCATAGTTGCAGCTTTTACACCTAACGCAGATCCTGTTCAAAAAATTTCGATTATTCCGCGCGGTCTTGCTTTGGGTTATATGCTGCAGCTTCCGGTAGAAGATCGCTATAAGGTAAGAAAATCCGATCTTTTGGGGCAAATAGATATTCTTTTGGGAGGGCGTATTGCCGAAGAAATGGTTAGCGGCGAATATTCCACAGGAGCATCAAACGATATTACAAGAGCGACAGATATTGCACGCAAGATGATAACAGATTACGGTATGAGCGATAGATTTAAAAATGTCGCATTAACAACACGCGGAATGAGCATGACAGGGCAGGAGCAGCGCGAACCTTCTTTCCAGCGCGAATATGCAGAAAGTACCCAGCAATATATTGATGAAGAAGTCGCACGTATAATTGAAACCGAATATGCCAAAGCAAAAAAAATGCTAGAAGATCGCCGCGATATACTGGACAATGTTGCGCTGGCTTTATTGGAAAAAGAAACCCTTGATGAAAAAGAGTTTAAGGCTTTATTAGGTGACGGTATTTTTATTGAAGTTTAAGCCTTTTACTTTTTAGGCGCTGTAATGTATTGCTGCGTTAATTCTTTTACGACTTTCTGAAGTGAATCATTAAAATCATTCACGTAACTCGTTACTTCATCGTTGGAAGAGCTTTCAGGCAGAAAAAACTGATATGGTTCTGCATTAAGCGCAATTGATATTTTTGCAAGCGTTTTGGCAGAAACACCTTTTTTGCAGTTTTCTATATCGTTTATAAAGTTATGTGTAAGACCTGTACTTACCGCAAGATTTAACTGGGATACATTTTGTATAGTCCGCAGGCGTTTTATATTATTGCTAATCAATTTCTTGATATAGTCTTCATCTATTTTAATTTTCTCTGCCATTATTACATTTTCATTTTTATATCGTATAATAGCAAATAACTTACGGCTGGATATTTACCGCTGTTAGTTATTATTAAAATTGAGGGTATTATATTATGAAAACTTTATCTGAGCTTTATTTTTAGTTTTCAGTTTTTAATAAGCCGTTGAATGCCAGTATTTCCGGGCGGTATTCAAAATGCATTGTATCGAATAACAGCCATTTTCCGCCCCAAATAAAACCATAGGTTTCAAAAGCGTTTATAACAGCCTGCGGCGGATGGTATCTGTCGTTATACGAAACATTCCACCAGTCTTCTCTGTACCGTGAAGTCCAAAGCCAGTAAGTTTGTCTTCCGCGCAGGGAGCGGGGTAAAAGATCGACAGCTAATCCGTAAGAATGATAAGACCTGGCTTCTATATCTGCAACATTGCGCCAGTGCCAGGCTTCCACAGTTCCGATGCCGTCTACCCATGCTTGAACTTCACTTTCCATTCTGGCGATTGCAAGGATTCGTGTTTCTACCTGTTCCAGTTTTTCCTGAATCCCCTGATGAACCCTTATTCGTCTGCCGAAAAAAGTAATTCTTACAAGTCTTCTTTCTGTTTCTATTCTGGTAGAAGCCTGCCATAGATCTTCTGTAAAATAAGATGAGCGCTTTAATGTGTTTTGTCTTCTGTTAGCAGTCATGTTTCTGAAGCGTTCTGTTTCTTCAGGGGTTCTTGCAGTCCAGGGCGGAAGCTGCGCCGGATAATGATAAAATTGAATGGGTCTGTAAATGTCTGTATTTTCAAGTTTGTCTTCAGGCAGGAGTCTTCCCCCCGCAAAATAGTACCACTTTCCGCGCAGTAAAACTGCCCAGTCATCGTTACGGAATTCTACTGCTTCAATATGATCGGGATATGCTTTATGCAAAGATTTCATTACCTGTTCGGCTCTTGTAGGTTCTATTCTTTCTTCAATATCGCGGTAATTATCTGAATTTGAGATAGATACAGGCTGTTTGCTGCCGCAAGAAAAAAGAAATGCGATTATTGCTATAAAAAGTGCATAAAATATTTTATTCATTTTTTCCTGATATCTATTATTTACTTACTTATTATATTACAATATCGGTATATGGGGAATATATATAAACACGGTTCGGATATGTATAAAAAAACAATGAACCAGCAGCCTGCTTTTTATAAAGAAACAAAACCTTTAAAACCGTCAATTCCGCATGAAAATAAAAAACCTGTATATACAGAACCTCAGAAAAAAGCTGATAAAAGCAATAATAAAAAAGAAAATATTTCCAAAGATTCAAAATACACAAGAGTTGCAAAGTTTTTAATACTAATTGGAAGCGAACAGGCAGCCGGTATACTCGCAGAGCTTGATCCGCAGCAGGTAAGTGAGATATCAAAAGAAATAGCTTTAACCAAGGTTATAAAACCTGATGAAAGAGATGAAATTTTAGCGGAATTTCAAACATTATTTGCAAATAGAAATTTTCAGCCTTACAGTTTTACAGGTTTTTCACGAGGCGGCATTGAAACAGCACGTTCCATTCTTTATACGGCAAAGGGACCTGATAAAGGCGAAGAACTTTTAAATAAGGCAGTACCGCAGTCTAAGGAAAATCTGTTTGGTTTTCTGGAAGAGTTTTCGTCGGAACAGATTATCATGCTTTTAAAAGAAGAAAGCGCTCAGACATCGGCTTTAATACTTTCCAGGATTCCGTCTAAACTTTCCGCCGGTGTTTTAAGCAAACTTCCGCACAGTCAAAAGCCTGAAATTTTAAAACGTATCGCGTATCAAAAAGAAATTTCTCCTGAAGTGCTTGAACATGTCAGTGCAGGAATAAAAGAAAAAGCCAGGCATATTTCCGGCAATGCTAAAGATATTAAAATTGACGGAATGCAGACGTTAGCTGCAATATTAAAACAAAGTGATTATTCCTTCGGTGACAGGCTTATAAATGAAATTGAAAATGAAGATCCGCAGATTGGACTTAATTTAAAGGAACAATTGTATACACTCGATGATGTTATTGAAGCCGACGACAGATCCATTCAGGATAAATTAAAAACAATGCAAGAGCGTGATATAGCGATTTTATTAAAAGGCAGAGAAAAAGAATTTACAGAAAAAATTCTTTCATGCGTTTCGGCAGGCAGAAGAAAAATAATCCGTGAAGAATTTGAAATACTCGGAGCAGTGCCGAAACGTGATTGTGAGGCAATTGCAAAAGACTTTCTTTCGTGGTTCAGGAATGCCCGTGAAAACGGAGATATTATACTTAGCAGTGACGAGGATGTATTTTTATGAATAATAAAATGAATATAAAAACCGCAGTTAAAACTGCATTAAAAAAAGGCGATAGGCTGGAAAGCGGTTTTAATATTCTTGATGTAGTGGATTTAGATGAACTTAATGCTCAGGGTATTTGGGCAAAACATGAAAAAAGCGGCGTTGAAGTTTTCCATGTATTAAACGGCGACAGTGAAAATCTTTTTTCGTTTGCTTTTTCTACTTTTTCTTACGACAGTACAGGGGTAGCTCATATACTTGAACACGCTGTTCTTTGCGGTTCAAAGCGTTATCCGCTAAAAGATGCTTTTATTGTTCTTGCGCAGGGAAGCCTTCAAACATTTTTAAACGCCCTTACATTCCCTGACAAGACTGTTTACCCTGCAAGTTCAACTAACGAACATGATTATTTTAATTTGATGTCCGTATACGGAGATGCTGTTTTCCGTCCTTTAATTCCTGAGTGGACATTTATGCAGGAAGGGCACAGGCTGGAACTCAATGAAAATAAACTTTCAATAACAGGCGTTGTTTATAACGAAATGAAAGGAGCGTATTCATCACTTGATACTTATGCAGGGCTTTGGTCGATAAAAGCGATTATGCCGGGCACTCCGTATGCTTTTGAATCAGGCGGAGATCCGCAGTTTATTCCTAAGTTAACATGGGAAAATTTTAAAGAATTTCATAAAGAAAAGTATTCACCCGCAAATTGCCGCATTTTTTTAGCCGGAAATATTCCTACAGAAAAACAGCTTTTCTTTCTGGATAAGGAATTTTTTTCAGAAATTCAAGACGGAAAAAAAGGTTCGCCCATTATAAAAACACAGCGCTGGAACGAACCGAGAAAATTCCTTATACCGTGTCCTGCCGGTAATGAATGTAAATCTACTATATTTATTTCATGGCTTTGTTCTGATGTAACAGATACAAACGAAAATATAGCGTTAGCCGCTCTTACAGAAATTCTTTTAGGGCATGACGGCTCTCCTTTAACTAGAGTTTTAGTTGAATCAGGATTGGGTGAGGATATAACTCCTGTTTCAGGGTTAGAAGGTGAAATAAGGGAAGTTTTATTTGTTGCAGGATTAAAAAGTGTTTCTGGAAAACCGGAAAAAATGGGTAAAGCTGTAGATAAATTAATAATGGGAGAACTGCAAAGGTTAGTCAAAGAAGGAATTCCTGAGCAGGAAATAGAAGCTGCACTTTTAACATTGGAGTTTTCTCAAAAGGAAATACGCAGATCAGGAGGACCATTTTCTCTTGTCTGGATGCGCCGTTCTTTAAGGACATGGATGCACGGAAGTAAACCCTGGGAAAGCCTGTTAATTCAGCCTTCTATTGCAAAATTAAAAGAAAATCTGGCAAATGACAGCAGGTTTTTTGAATCATTAATTCAAAAATATTTTTTGGATAACCAGCACAGGGCTTTAGTAATTCTTGAACCAAAAAAAGATTTTTTACCGAAACAGGAAAAACAACATTTAAAAACGCTTTTGGAAATGGAAAAAAAGTTAGGTGAAAATGAAAAGCAAAAAATTATGGAAAAATCCAAAATGCTTGAAAAAATTCAAAGTGAACCTGACAGCCCGCAGGCGCTTTCTTCCATACCGCATCTTTCCCGAAGTGATCTTTCTACTCAATATGATTGTATACACAGGCGTGAAGTTGATTTAAACGGAGTGCCGGCTTTCTGTCATGAATTATATACAAATGGAATAACTTATTTCGATCTGTCATTTCCTGTCGATGTATTTTCCATGGAAGATTATCCATGGCTTTTATTTTTTTCAAGATCTGTTGTTTCTGTGGGGCTTCCCGGAATGGATTACGGCGAAGTGTCAAGTTTACTTGCCCGCACTGTCGGCGGTTTTATCGCTCTTTTACATTCCGGTTCTGCCGTAAAAGGCACTCCGTCATATTTACAAACAGCATCAGGAAGTTTTGATCTGTCAGGCAGAGACTGGCTGCTTTTCAGGTTAAAATGTCTTGATGAAAAAATAGCGCCGTCTTTGGAATTGGTTTTACGTTTAATAACAGAAGCGGATTTATCGGATCGCAGGCGTATAAACGATCTTGTACTGGAAATGAAAAATGAAATTAATTCATCTCTGGCTCCTATGGGGCATATTTACGCATCAGGAAGAGCAGGGCGTTTTAGATCACATTCAAAAAGAGTAGAAGAAAAATGGGGAGGTATTTCTCAGATTGAATTTGTGCATTATCTTGCCAAATTAGACATTGGAGAAATTGTAAAAAAGTTAAAACAAATACAGGAAAAAATTATAAATAGCGGGCTTATTGTAAATATTACAGGTGATTCTTTAGATACTGCAGATTCAAATTCTGTTTGCAAACAAGTTGCTCAAAGGTTTAGCAAATTCGGAGCTCCAGTGCCAAGGCTTCAAAGTAAAGATATAATGGAGACAGACTACCCATCACAGCGCGCTGAAGTTTTCGCTTCCAGGTCATTACAGGTAGGTTTTGCAGCACAGTCTTTTAATGCAGCTCCTTTTGATACGATTGGACAAGTAGCAGAAAGTGTTTTAACTCATCAATTAAGCACCGGAATCTTGTGGGAAGATATAAGAATGAAAGGCGGCGCATACGGTGCTTTTATAAACAGTGACGGTCTTGAAAGCTGCGTATCTTTTGCAACATACCGCGATCCAAATCCGCTGCGCTCCCTTGATGTAATTTCTTCGGTATTCAATAACAGTCTTTATTGTAAATCTACGCAGGATCATTTGGAAAAATCAATCATTGGATGTTATTCGAAAGAAACACGTCCAAGAACTGCAGCGGAAGACGGTCTTGTCGACTTTTACAGATTTCTTTACGGCATCGAAGACAGTTACCGAAAAAGAAAATTGGAAAGACTTGTTTCTGTAACAACAGAGGATATCGCGTCTGCTTTTGAAACATTTGCTTCAAAGCAAAAATCTGCACCTGTAATTATCGCAGGCGAAAAAATGGCACATGAAGCGGCAAAAAAATTCAAAGTAGAAGTACAATATTTAAAGATTTAAGCGTTAGACGGTTTTTTCAAAGACTCTTTAAAAATTCTATCTGCATCAATTTTTTCATCAACGCCGAATAATGGAAATATTCCTTCGTTATTAACGCTCCTGAAAAGCGGACCGGGGCGGCTTGCGTATGCCCAGCTGTTTTCATTATTAATAAGATGATCGAGTAATGTAACTGCAGACAATGAAAAGAAAACCAGTGTAGCATTCATCTTGCGTTCAGGAGGAAGCATTAAATCCAGTCTTTTTGAAATTGGATTTGGAACCTGGAAATTAAAAGTTTCCCAGGGATTATTTATTCCGTTACATGGAGCTTTTGCAGAAGCTCCGCCGGCTCGCATGCCGTGTTCAATGCCTTTTGCGATAGCTGTAAGAAACTTTCTAAGTTTTCTTGTTTCGGCATAAATTGCTACAATATCTTTTTTGGGAAACGGCGGAGGTCCCATTGATTCAAATCTGTAGTACGGCAGGAAATATAACCGTTTAATCCAATGCAGTTCGTTTAAATTTTTCTTGGCATAAGTTGATCTTGAATCTTTGGAATTTTCCAATATACGGCAATATTCATTTAAACGCGGAAGGTAATCTCTTGAAAAACTGTCTTCTATAAAACCTCTCCAATTGTTTAAAATCGAACCCAGTTCGTCATATAATTTTATTGGATTGCCGTCAGGTCCTATAATAGTACTGAAGTTCACGTAACGCAATCCGATAAAAAGATCGTCCAGTATATGCATTAAAACAGAAACCTGCTGAACAGGGTCCGTAGGAGCGATTAATTCATAACCGTGTCTCATGCTGTATATTCCCGTAAAATACGGATAAAGATCGGGATATTCTTCAAGTTTATCCCAGCCTGCTTTTGGAAAGAGAACGCTAAGAGCTGCCCTGCTTTGTTCCAAAGTTTTTTGCTGCGCTCTTTCTGCATCTTCTTTTGCTTTACGTTCGATTACTTTCGGATCATTGGGATCTTCTTTAATTTCTGTTTCCTTAGTTTCTCCGTCTTCTGTATCTTCTGCGTTTTCGTCAACTTCGCTTAAATTCTTTTGCAATGATTCTATATCCATACTTTCTATCTGCTGGGGACTTAAATCAGAAGCGTTAAATTGTTCAGATTCTTTTATGTTAAGGAAAGCCATATATCTTCTTCGTCTTTCGATAAAAAACCGCTCGTATACAATATAGCGATCAGAAATTAATTTCATTAAAAGCGGATAAAGACCAAAATGAACATTACGCCTTATGTCAACTACCGAAGCTATAATGTTGCGGATAACATCCTGGTACTTTTCTTTTGCGTCCATCGGGCTTTCTATGTATAAAACTTTATATACAAGTTTAAAAGCGGATTTAAAATTTTCGACGCTAAGTTCCTCGAGTATAAATATAGGTTTGTAAATGGCTCTTAAAACTTCAGAAAAATCAGTTACTTTTACAGTACGGGGGTGAGCTTGTAAATCGGCGATATTTTTTGAAAGTGTTTCAATATCCCAGCTGCGGATTGTATCCAGTATTTTAAAAACAAAGATAGAAGCTCTTTTTAACTGGTTGTTTCGCTTATTGTTATTTTTTGGAAAAAGACTTCTTGCCGAATTTACAAGCCTTTCGACCTTGTTAAAGTATTCATTTAAACGCACCGTTACAAAGCGCGGATTTACATAATCGACAGGTTCCTTAAAAAAAGAAAAAATTGAAGTTAAAATCTGCATGGAGTTTTTTATTTCAAATACAGCCTGTCCTGCGTACTGATCGATTTTTACCCTTTCTGAATAACTTAATCTTGCCGGTACGGAAGGATCATCCCCAGGATACGGTCCTGATTTTTTAAATTTTGACCTGTTTCCTTCATCATCATCCATAGAAACATCTACTCTACGGATTCGTTTGTTTGGCTTTTCACCGGCTGATGAGCCGCCTTTTTTATTTTTTGCCGTTGTATCTTCTGCAGCCCGTTCAGTGCCTACTTCTCCGCCTAAAACCGCCATCATCCGTTTTGCTTCGTTAGCATCTGTTACGCCTAATTTACCGCGTACACGGTCAAGTTCTCCCGGTGCGTAAATTGCATTATTTGAATGAGCGTTATTTTTTTTTGCCATAATCACACCCGTAAATAAAGTTTTTTACCCATACCAAACAGGTTTTTAATCTGAATTTTTTCTCCGTCCGAATTAACAAGCATTCCGTTGTAATATCCAAATACAATATTGTAATCCGCTCTTGTTATAAATAATTTTATACCGTTTTTATTATAATCTTTTTGAGTAAATGTTAAATCAATCATTCCTTCAACATCCTGTATAACCCATGTATCATCGGTTCCATTCGGCATTGTAATCAATACAGGCGGAAGAGGCGTCAGCTTTCCGTCTATCCATAATGCATTCTCGTTATTTTTATTTTTTTCACTTGTTTGATTTTCGGCAATATGGAAGCCAAACCGTCGTTCTTTTACGGAATTTTCTTCAATATAACCTGCGGCGCTGCAAAAAGTTGAGCGCATTCTGTATGGGAAAAATCCCTTAAAATCGCAGAAAAACCCGAAACTTGTATCCTGATTTATACTTATATGTTTTCCTGCGTATACAATATCACCCTGAACCGGAGCAAAAGCCTTATATGCGTACATTATACGTCTTTTTGAAAAACCCAGTGAAACTGCCATTGGATCATCTTTTGCGCGGTTAATATTAAAAGCTAAATGAACTGTCAGGGATGGCTGTTTTCTCTTTGCTTCAATATTAATATCCAATTTTACGGTATCAGCATCCAGCCAATTATGTATACGAAAGTAAAAATCCGGCGAATGGCTGTCTATTGATGAATTGGCAAGACTTAAAGGAAGCTGCCAGCCTGTTCCCGGTTTTATTTTTCTAAAGAAAAATCTTTGATTATTTTTTTTATCGTAGAGTATAACCTGAGCCATACGGAATAATTTTACATTGCAGAAAATGGCATCAAGTGTATAAGATTCATTATTTACATTGAAGGACTGCCATTCTTTTATGCGGAAATTTCTAACCCAGCGTGGAAAGGGATAGCGAAACGGCTTTTTTATTTCCAGTAAATCAACTTTATCAAAAGCCTTATTCCATGTCCCCATTACAGGGTTTCCATCCTCGATAGGTGATGAAATTGGAGGTAATATTTCTCTTGTGTACACTATTGAATACTATCATATTTTACAATATGGTTCCATACAAATTGATGTTTATACAGATTTTAAACAGAGTTAATAACTATTGAAATATTGCGTTTTTGTCTATAAAATACTGGTTATTCATGCACAAAATTATATTGGTTATTATATGCGCAGCCCTTTCTCCGATTTTTACAGGATGCGCAGAAAAATATCCGTTAAATGGCATTTGGACGGGTGATATTGACGGCGAAACAGCTAATTTAATTTTTATTGATGATATTTGTTTCCTAAAAGATGATTTTGAGATATTATCCGGTAAATATACCTATTATGACGGAGCCGGCAGTATTATTATTCTGAATAATAATATTGATTTTTCTGTTTCCGGCAATAATATGACAGTAACCAATGATTTAGAATCATACAGCTTTACGAAGGATTTTATTGCAGATTCATCCCCTGTTTCGATAAGAGGTTTGTGGTATGCAGATGACGGCTGGGTTTTTGCTTTTGCAGGTGATTATGTTTATGTTATTGACGATGACGGCGATGCAACTTTCGGAAAATTATCTTTTGGTGTTAATTCCGGCAGCTTTAAATGTGAATATTGGTACGATGTAGATTTTTCAATTAAAAGCGGCAATTTAAATGCAGAAATAAATACAGTATGGGGAACTGTAGAAAATATTGTTTTTTCAAGAAAAAATAACCAGGTAAAAAAATGAATTGTGATGCAGCTAATCCAAAAGGTGAAGGAATAGTACCTATATGGCAGGAAACTTTTCCGGTGCGCTTCGGCGCGATTGATAAATCAGACAAACTTACATTAGACGCCATTTTCCAAATTTTTCAGGAAGCTGCTATAAGCCACGCTGAAAACCTGGGAGTAGGACGGCAAGAAATGGCAAGGACGGCTCAGGCGTGGATTCTTTCACGGATGACTGTAATTGCAGACAGACGTCCTAGTTATTGTGAATCTATTACTGTTAAAAGCTGGCCGTGCGGATGCCAAAAACTTTTTGCCATCCGTGATTATCAAATCAATGATAAAAATGATGCACCGGTTGTTTCCGCTCGCAGCGCATGGCTGATTGTAGACATGGATAAACGCCGTCCTTTAAGACCGCAGTCTGTCGTAGAAACTCTGCCTGTAAACGAAGGATTGCATGCATTATCCTGCGATGATCGAAGCGCCGAAGGTCTTGAACAAAGAAATAATTTAGAAAAAACTGCCGAACGTAAAGCTCTTTACACAGACCTTGATTATTATGGTCATGTTAATAATGTCCGTTATATCCAATGGATAGAAGATTCACTCGATCCGCAGCTTTTATTTAAAACAAAAAAAATACGACTGGATATTAATTATTTAAATGAAATATTGGAAGGTGAAGTAATAGATATATATTCCGCTTCATTACCTTTTGATAAAGACGATGTATCACATACATTTGCTTTTGAAGGACGCAAGTTGGAAAACGGACAGGCAGCATTTAGAGCAGAACTGCAGCTTTGGACATAATTTAAGGTACTACTATTTCACTTGCGGCGCTGCCGTCTCTTGCGTAAACTCTGCGCGGATTATACGGATCAGCATGACGCTGACCGCGATGGAAAAACACATAATGATATGTACCCGGCGGCAGCGGAAGAACTAGGCTGTAAACACCGGCAGGTCCTTCTCTTAACTCATACATGAATGGGTCCCAACTGTTAAAAGTTCCTGCAACATATACAGATTCGCCGGGAGGCGCAATATAAGTAAAATTTAAACCGGCAGGAAGACCATCCAGAGGATTAGGTCTAACTTGTCTTTGCGGCAGCCTTAAAACCGATAATGTTAATCCGGAAACAGGGTCTCTGCGTACTAAGTCATTATACGGGTCTACAGTCCATAAACCGTCTATTACAAGCCTGTATTCCAGTTCTCTAGCATGATCCGGGATTTTTTGCACATGAAATTTGATGCCCGAATCCATATGAGAGCTAGGAAATTTTTCTCCTGGCAGAATTACCGGGTTTATGCGGTTATTTGGTATTTGTAATTGCCTAAACCAGTATACAGTGGCGAAATCTTCATGCGCAAAAGCTATTCCAACCCTTCTAATGCTAGAATCAGCAGTAAAAATAGCCCAGTTATCCTGAATCACAGGCGCACTAGGTGCTTGAATAGATAATAAGCGATTTACTACATCGTAGGTTTCCCATTCGGAAGCTGATGCTGTTTCAGCCGGAAATGAGGCTAATAATAGCAAAATTACAAAGATATATATCGTTTTCATACATTCTTTACAATTATCGGTCGATATATAATTATCTTAATATAATAACTGGTATAATATATAATGGAGTTATATGCCTTCATTAATTGAGTTGGGTCATTTTAAGTCCTCTTTTGAAAATATAGCAAATGAAAGGGAAAATATAGAGTCCCTTAAACTGCCCTTTGACGATTTACCCCTGCCTGCTACAGAAGCTCCCCCTTTTAATTTTTCCAGAGAAGACCTTGTCTCCAGTATTCCGGGTAATTTACCCAATATTTCAAATGATATTGATAGTTCAGGCGAAACCGGAGCTGATGTTGATAGTTTTGATTTTAGCACATTTATTAATGATTTACCGGACGATAACCTGCCGTATACAGATACTCCTTCTGATTCTGAAAGTGCAGAATCAGCTCTTGATGATTTTTTAAATAATTTAAGTTCACCTGCGGATGACGGATTTGATGCACAATCTGATGATCAATTTGACGCTCAATCGGACTTTGGCTCCACCGATGACAGCCCCTCTTTTGACAGCCAAGATGACTTTGGAGTTTCTGACGACAGCTCTTTTTCTGATTCTGCTTCGGATTCTGCATCATCGGATTTTAATTTAGATACTTTTGACAGCGGTATACAAGAACCGCAGCCGCAGCAGAAGGAAGAAGATATCGATGAAGGTATTGATATGGGCGGCGAAAGTCTTGAATCAGATTTTGGCGGAGCTGCTTCCGGTTTTGATGATGACAGTGATAATGATGCTTCAATTGACATGGGCGGTGAAAGCCTTGAAAATATGTCTTTCGGCGAACAGGCAGAAAGCGATGATTTTACCGCAAACGATGATTTTCCGGCAAGCGATAGTACAGTAAGTGATTTTTCTGATTTTGGAACAGATAGTTCCGCTTCTATCGACATGGGCGGTGAATCCGCTGATTTTGAACTGCCGCAAACTGAAGAAACAGACAGCGGTTTTCCTTCCGACGGAGTTCTTGATGATTCCATGTTTGGCTCCGATTTCGGAACAGATAGCAGCATGGATTTTACGCCGGATTCATCTGAAGGTGATACTTCGTCTTTTGAACCTCAGTCAGATTTTGAAAGCAGCGGTTCTCCTCTTGATTTAAGTGATTTTGGTTCTGATTTTGAATCATCATCGATTGATTTAGATAACACGTTTGAATCATCGTCATCACCGGAAGATGACGATTACAGTGATTCAAGTTTTTCAAGCGAAACATTCGGAGACGATGATTTTTCTCTTTCCGGTATTGATGATATATTAAATAAATCCAAAGTTCCTTCCCTGTCTATACCTGCTCCTGCAAAGAAAAAAGGATTATTCGGCAGAAAAAAAATTAAAGAGCAGGATCTGCCTGAACCCGAAGACAGTGTAGAAGAAATTTCTTTATCCCAGGATGAAGTTGACAGTTTATTAAAAACCCTTTCTTTTTATCCGCTTAATTTAAGAATTATCTGCCAGGAATTAATTGCAGAGCAGGTTATTCTTCCGCAGCAATTATCAAGATTAATCCGTTTTCTTGTAAACGGAGCGCATGTTAAAGAAACAGCGGTGCTTGTAGAAGAAATAACCGGCAAACCTGTAATCATACCAAAGAGTTTTGAAAAGATGACAGGGGCAATGTTTGAAGCCGAACAGTCAAGTTTTGCCTATATATTTGTACATAATTTTCTTCCCGTATTAAAATTGTTTGCCGTTATTGCCGCCTTGTTAGCTTCAGTTTTGTATTTAAGTTATACATTTATTTACATACCGCTTAGAGCCGAATCCATTTATAAACGAGGTTACGAACGTATCCCCGAAGGAGAGTACCAGCGCGCAAATGAGCTTTTTAATCAGGCGTTTACATTGCATAAAAAGAAAAAGTGGTTTTACTCCTATGCTGAAGCGTTTGTTGACCAAAGGCGTTTTACTCTTGCGGAAGCAAAATATGAAGAGCTTTTAAAAAATTATCCGCGTGATAAAAAAGGTGTATTGGATTACGCTTCTTTAAATACAAATTACCTGATGAATTACGAAAAGGCAAACAGGTTATTACAAAGAGAACTTTTAGATTATGCACCTAACGATAAGGAAGGTTTATTAGCCGCAGGGGATAACTATATTGCCTGGGCAGATTCCAATCCGGAAAGGCATTTTGACAAATACGAAGAAGCCCGTTTTTGCTATGCAAGACATTTAGAATTATACGGATGGCAAGCTCCTGTTGTAGAAAGAATGATGAAATATTTTATCCGTGTTGATGATTTAAGGCGGGTAATAGAACTTAGAATATGGTTTGAAAGCCACGACAAGCGCCGGCTGTCTGCAGCTTCTCTTGCTGAACTTGGCGGTTATCTTTTGGATAAACAGCTTGAAACGCCGGCAGGAGTACCTAATCCATACATTAGCAGTATAGCAAGCGTCAGAGACATGCTTTTACAGGCGGTTAAGGAAGAGCCTACTTTACCTGAGCCGCATTATCATCTTGCACGTTATCACAAGGATCTTGGAAATACTTACGAAGAACGTCTGACACTGGAAAATGCCATAAGAGCGTTTGATTTAGCCAGACAGGATTCTGTACGCCGCCGTTTTTACCGTGTTGATGCACATTACCGTTACGCTGATCTTTTAATTAACGCAAGAGAATTCTTCCCTGCCGAGCAGGAAGTTGTAAGAGGCATCGAGTTATTCAGGGATTTTTATGACAGAAATTTAATACCGGCTTCACCGCAATTAGGTCAATTGTACTCTCTAAGAGGCGACCTTGAATATTTTGTTAAATCCGGCGACATGGAAGCGGCTTTAACAAATTATCATGACGCTGAAAACTTTGGATATTCGCCGCCGGAAGTACAATATCGCATGGGAGCAGCTTATTATCAGCTTGAAAGATGGGCAGATTCACTTGAATATCTTTTTAAAGCCTCCGCAGAGCTTCCATTAAATAGACGGCTTTTATATGCGCTTGGCAATGTAACGTATCAGCGCGGTGATTATTTTGCAGCTCAGGGTTATTACAACCGCCTTTTGGATGTTTTAGAAGGTCATAGAGTAAGGCTGACTGTATTGCTGCCAAATGATAATCCTCAATATATCGATACCGGAGAACGATTAATGATGGCTAGAAATAATTTGGGTGTTGTTTATGAATATTTAGCCGATCAGTCAGGGAACCGCGAATACCGCAACAGGGCTATGACTATGTATATTTATTCATCCAGCGCATGGGATTCTATTTCCCGTAATCCGACTACAATGACTCGGTCTCGTCTTGCCGACAGCCCCGGCGCTCCCGGCATCAATTTAGGCTATTTAAACGCCAATAATGCGCTGCGCCCCAATAATTTCTTTGATCCTCAGATTTTTATCAGAATCGACAGGGATGTCCTTGAGCCTTCAAGATGGGAAGAATTAACTCAATAAAAATGTTGCTTATTTTACAAACTTATGGTAGAATAGGACATACCAGTTTGGTAAACATCTAAATCATTTCTTTTGGAAAATTTATGCAGTATTTTGATACTCACGCCCATTTGGGGCTTATTGTTGAAGACCCAATTGAGCAGCTCATTGTCATACAGGAAGCCCGTCAGGCTTCTGTAGCTCGTATTGTCTCAATTTGCAACAGTCTTCACGATTTCGGTCAGGTATATGAAAACCTGAAGTCGGCAACGAATGTTTACCACGCTGTTGGAGTGAGCCCTTCTGAAGTACAAAATCCCGGCAAGGACTGGATGACACATATAGAACAGAGTGTTCAATACCCAAGGGTAGTAGCCATAGGTGAAATAGGTCTCGATTACTACCGCAAGTTCGGTGATAAAAAATCCCAAATCGAACTTTTTATTACCCAGCTTGATATGGCGGCAAAACTCAATCTGCCTGTTATTATTCACAACCGTGATGCAGGGCACGATGTATTGGATATTTTACGCGACCGCCTGCCTCCGCGCGGCGGGGTATTTCATTGTTATTCCGAAGATGCCGCTTATGCCGAAAAAGCGCTTGATTTAAATGTATATTTTTCTTTTGCCGGCAACCTTACTTACAAAAACGCAAAAAATCTGCATGAAGCAATTTCAATACTGCCAGTTGATCGTTTATTGATTGAATCAGAAAGCCCTTTTATGGTTCCTGCAGATTTCCGGGGCAAAAGAAATATGCCCAAGTATCTGCCTTTAACAGCACGTTACATGGCGGAAATGCTTGATATGGATGAAGAAGCCCTGGCATCGCAGCTTTGGGAAAACTCCTGTAAATTCTTCGGGCTGCCAAAAGATTAAAAAGAATTTTTTACCACGAACCACACAAACCATCACGAACTTGTACTTCGATATCGCAGCACAGGTTCGTGTTCGTACCGTAGGTACGTTTTCGTGTGGTTAGTGGTTAAATAAAAAGGAATCCTTTCTGGAAAATTTATTCCGTTCTGTTAAGATTGGTTCTCTTGAAATACCCGGTAATCTCTTTTTAGCTCCTGTCGCCGGTTACACCGACAGAGCGTTTCGTTCGATCTGTGCCGAAGACGGCGCATGTTTTTCGTTTACAGAACTTGCCTCGGCAGAGGCTATTTGTCGCAACTACGGAAGATATGGATTGGATCATCTTAACCTTTCTTCAACCTCCGTGCCTCCGTGCCTCTGTGTGAACTCTTCTGTAAATCTTATTAAACGCGGTGAAAACGAAAAACTCTACGCAATACAACTTTTCGGCGGTGAAGCCGATTCAATTTACAAAGCAGCTTCGCTACTAGCGCCGCTTAAACCCGATGCGCTGGATATAAACAGCGGCTGCCCTGTTCCTAAAGTTGTAAAAAACGGAGCGGGTTCTGCGCTTATGAAAAATCCCGCAAACCTGGGCAGAATTGTAGAAGCCGCCGTGCGTGCTTCGCGCGAAAGTTTAGGCGGTATCCCTGTGACAATTAAAATCCGCTCGGGCTGGGACAGCTCTTCTATAAATTATTTTGAATGCGCGAGAATCGCAGTCGAAGCGGGTGCGGCGATGGTTACACTGCATGCAAGAACGCGGGCACAGGGTTACAGCGGTTTAAGTGACTGGTCGCACATCGGCGATTTAACCGCGCGATTGGCAGTTCCTGTTACGGGCTCCGGCGATCTTTACACACCCGAAGATGCAAAAAAAATGTTAGGTGAAACAGGATGCGCTGCGGTAATGTTTGCAAGAGGTTCGATGGGAAACCCTTTTATTTTTTCCACGGCGAGATCTTTTCTGGAAACAGGTTCGTGGCAGCCAGTGCCGTTTTCTGTGCGGATAGCCGCTGCGATGTCTCATCTGGAAATGTTAAGCGCGGATATAGGCGAACGTTTGGCTTGTCTTGAAATACGAAAGCAATTCTGCGCTTACACAAAAGGAATAACAGGCGGAGCAGCTTTGCGGGACAAAGCGGTACACGCCGAAACAATCGAACAATACAGACAAATTATCAAAGATTATGAAAAACAGATAATAATATGAGGTTGACCAACCTTCGTTCAATCTTTATTCTTAATATATGACTTTGAACATAATAAGACGTCCATTAAGATATACTAATTACAATGCTGTATTCTGGCTTATTGGAATAAATATACTTATGTTTGCTGCAATGTATTTTATTGGCGAAAAGGAAGTTGGCAGTTTAGATGTTTCCGGTTTAGAAATTGTAAATATTTTCGGACGGCGAGTTGTTGTACCTGAGGATACAAAATGGACTTTAACATTAGAACGTTCCCTCGCGATGATGCCGCAGGCAGTTATAAAAAACGGAGCGGTTTGGACATTTGTTACATATATGTTTATGCATGGTAGTTTTACGCATATCCTTTTTAATATGTTAGGTCTTTTTATTTTTGGTTCTCATGTAGAAAGACAAATGGGCAGCAATGAGTTTTTACTGTTTTATCTGGTTACAGGAATTTTGTCGGGAATATTTTCATTTGGAATGTACTATTTTAGCGGTAATCCTTTAGCAGCGCTTGTCGGCGCTTCGGGAGCGGTTTTTGCAGTTCAGCTGGCTTATGCCGTATTTTTTCCAACTTCAATTATTTATATTTGGGGTATTCTTCCCCTGCGTGCTCCTGTAATGGTTCTTGCTTTTACTGTTTTATCGCTGTTTTTTATTGTTACAGGCAGAGGGGGAAATGTTGCTCATGCTACCCATCTTGCCGGTTTTGCTTTTGCCTGGCTTTATTTTATGTTACGTTACGGCATAAATCCATGGCATCGTCTTACAGGGCGGTATGGAAGATAAATCTAAAAATAAAAGGATTATATATAAATGAAAAAAGTAGGTATAATTTTCGGCGGTAAATCCGCAGAGCATGAAATTTCTTTGTTATCTGCAAAAAATGTATATGATGCAATAGACAAAGAAAAATTTAATCCCACTCTTATAAAAATAGAAAAATCCGGTAAATGGCAGATGAATGAAATATTTAATTTTGATGTTATTTTTCCTATTTTACACGGACCTTTCGGCGAAGACGGTACTATACAGGGTTTATTAAAGTTAGCTGATATTCCATTTGTAGGTCCCGATGTATTAGGTTCTGCTGTAGGCATGGATAAGGATGTAATGAAACGCCTTTTGCGTGATGCGGGCATCCCTATTGGAAAGTTTTTAACAATAAAAAGTTACGAAACAATGCCAAGTTTTGCAGAAGTTCAATCGGCGATTGGCTCTGGTGAAAATAAAAATATATTTTTTATAAAACCTGCAAACATGGGTTCTTCGGTAGGAATCAATAAAGTTAAAAACCAGGATGAATTGTCGGCAGCATTAAAAGACGCATTCCAATATGACACAAAAGTTATAATAGAAGAGTTTATCCCCGGCAGAGAAATTGAGTGCGCAGTACTTGGAAACGAAGAACCTGCAGCTTCTATACCCGGCGAAATAATTCCTTCGCATGATTTTTATTCCTACGATGCCAAATATATCGATGATAACGGCGCGGCTTTGGAAATACCAGCCAAGCTCGATAACGATACAATAAAGCGTATACAAGAGCTTGCTATAAAAGTTTTTAAAACACTTAACTGCGAAGGACTTTCCCGTGTGGATTTATTTTTAAAACCTAACGGCGAATTAATCGTTAACGAAATAAACACTATGCCGGGTTTTACAAAAATAAGCATGTATCCGAAAATGTGGGAAAAAAGCGGTATAAGTTACACGGATTTAATCACACGGTTAATCGAACTTGCGATTAGTCGCTTTGAAAGAGATCAAAAACTTAAAACTACCGTTGTGTAACTATAAACTATCGCCGAAGTCTTCTCTGAATTTTTTCGCCAGTTTTTGAGGCCAGTCGGATACAGGTTCTAACCTGCCGAAGAAAAAGCGCAAGACTTCAGGTTCAAATGTAAATCGCAAACCACCGATTAAATGCCTGTTTTCATACAGCCATGTAAGCCTGTCTGCAACATATTTAATTTGAGACAATGTAAAAACACGTTTTGGAAGTGCAAGGCGCAAAAGTTCCATTTCCGCAAAATGCTCGCTTCCGTCAGCGTTACGCACTTCGCTTATAGTGCCGCGTTCCATTCCGCGAAAACCTCCGGCTATATACGCGGCAATTGCCAAAGCACCCGCGCGGTATTCACTTTGCGGAATATGATCGCAAAACGACATGGCATTTACATGGCAGCCCAAACCGCCAGGCGGAGTTACAACGGAAATACCGGATGCCAGTAATTCTTTGGCAAGCGCTTCGACAAATATCGGTGTTTGTTCGATAACATGAAAATCAAGAGTTTCGCGCAAACCTACAGCTAGAGCTTCCATTTCCCGCACGGACATTCCGCCGTAAGTTAAAAACCCTTCGTAAAGCGGCACTAGACTGATCATTGCATTGTATAAATCTTCGCGGTTTGTGATGATTCCGCCGCCGCGAACGCAACCCAGTTTGCGCGCTGAAAAATATGCCATGTCAAACAAGCTGCCCAATTCCAAAGTAATTTGGTTTAATGATGTATTTGCGAAATCTTTGTCTCTTGTTTTTATAAAGTATAAATTGTCAGCTAACAGTGAAGCGTCATAAATTGAAAGTATTCCCGCATCTTTTGCAATTTTAGCAACTTCCCGCATGTTTGCCATGGAGACAGGCTGTCCGCCTACAAGATTTGTTCCGGCTTCAACCCTAATAAACGCGATTTTTTCCGCTCCGATTGTTTTAATTTCATTTTTTAATCGTTCTATATCCAAATCACCTTTAAAAGGCAATTCGCTTTTTACTTCCAACCCTTCTTTTTTAATTATTTCTACAACAGTACCGCCGTTTCGCATAATGTGCGCTTTGGTTGTGGTAAAGTGATAATTCATTATTGCCGTTTGCCCGGGTTTAATAAAAGTCTGGCAGATAATATTTTCACAGGCACGTCCCTGATGGCATGGAAGAAAGTACTTTGTACCAAAAACTTCTTTTAGCGCTTCTTCAAGCCTGTAAAAAGTTTCGGAGCCTGCGTAAGAGTCGTCTGCATTCATCATTGCCGCATACTGCGCCTGACTCATGGCATTTACGCCGCTATCTGTCAGCATATCAAGAAAAACATCGCTATTTTTTAACAGGAATGTATTGTTTCCCGCTTCCTGCGAAGCCTTTAATCTTTCTTCGACAGGCAGAAGGTTCAATCTTTGAACCATACGGGCTTTGTGCATTTCAAGGGGAATATTTTCCCCGCTTCTAAATTTTACCGGCATTTTTACCTCTTAATTCATTTTACTTATTAAGGAAGAATTATCAATCACTTGGAATCGTTTTACTATTACAAGATTTTAGTTGTTTTATAACCACAAAGCTGCAGTCGGAACAGCCAGTTTGTTTTCTTCAAATTGAATAGTTCTATCACCTGAATATAAAATAATACCTGTGTATTTTTGTTTATTTTTTAATATGTTTTCTTCAAACCATTTTTGCGCTTTTAAGTCATCTTTAGAAACATTGTGACCTGCTTTTACTTCTATACCGAGCAGTGCGCCGTCATCGCGTTCTACAAGAAAATCAATTTCTCTGTTTTGTCTGTCGCGGTATTGAAAGAGTTTATATTTATTGTCCATATCGATATGAGCTATTAATTCCTGGAAAACAAATGTTTCTATCAGCTTTCCGCTGCGATCATTATTCATTATTACTTCGTTTGGGTTCCAGCCAAGGATGGATGTCATTATTCCTGTATCTGTTGCATAAAATTTATGCCTTTTGCCAATCCGCTCATAATCTGTTTTTAACCATGGAGACACTTTTTCATACATAAACATAGAAACCAGTGTATTAATATAGCTGTTCAAAGTTAATTTATTTAATGATAATGCAGCTGCTATTTGAGATATTTCCATAAACTTTGCAGACCATGATGCAAGAATACCCATCAAACTTTGCAAATCGTCTTGTCTTCGAATGTTGGCAATATTTTTTAAATCACGTAAAAGAATAGTGTTAAAATAATCAATATGCCAGTCTTTTCTATGTTGATAGTTTTTATTTGCAACAGCTTCCGGATAACCGCCGCGAAAAGCCAGATCGATAATATGCTCTTTATTGTATCCGCTGATTTTATTTGGAAAATCTCTGTTAAAAGCTTTATCTAAAAACACGGGTTTTTTCCCCAGTATTTCGCCTACAGTCAGCGGCCGCAGACGTTTGTATTTTACACGCCCGGCAAGGCTGTCACCAATGGCTGGTAATGTAAGAATATTAACTGAACCCGTTAGTAAATATTGCCCGGGGCGGTTGTTCTTATCAACAGCCAGTTTAATTTCAGGTATTAGTTTTGCCGCTTTTTGTATTTCATCAATAACCATTGTGCCGGATTTATGCATTATAAACCCTTTTGGATCGAAAAGAGCATAATCCAGCATATCTGTATCATCTAGTGAACGATAATCTCCTGCTCCGGCTATTACTTGGTGCGAAAGAGTAGTTTTGCCTGTTTGCCTTGCGCCGGATAAAACCACAACACGGCGTAATTTTAATGCTTCTTTTACGCTCTCTGTCTGCCAGCGTTTATATTCATTTGACATAAACCCCCCTTTTTCAGTTCTGCGAAAAGTATAATACAACCCCTGCGAAAAGTATAATAGAAATCCAGCGAAATGTAAAGTTAAATATCTGCGAAAAGTATAATAGGAACTGCGCGAAAAGTATAATAGAAAAGTGCCTACTTCTCCCTTTTCACATTCTGCAGTTCGATAAGCTCGTCTATTTGGCGCAGGACAAAGTCCTGGAACTGGGGGTACAGTTCGTTAAAAGAAGCAGTTACCCGCTCCAGTTTTTCTTCGGGGGTGCTGTTAAACATCTGCCCTTCGCCTGTAAGCAGCCAGTGTTTATTGACAGAAAAAGCGCTGGAAATAAGGTGGACAAGGCGGTCTTTTACTTCGTTGTGACCCAGTTCAATATCTGCTAAATAGCCATTGGATACATATACTGCCTTGGCAAAAGCCCGTTGAGATAACTTTAATGTACATCTAACTTCTCTAATTCTTTCGTTTATTGTCATTTTTAACCAATTAACTACCATATTATTACTAGTTTGCTCGCCTATCAAGCAAAAAATGTTATTTTATGAGTAATTTTTAAATTTTTATTGACTAATGCTCGTATATATGATAATATATGGTCGTATTGGAGCATTTTATGATTGAACAATTTAAACTCGCTCATTTACAATGTTCATTCCCAAAACTTACAGAGACTAACCAGCACTATGTATTGGGACTGGTTGAAGGGTTAAAACATTCGCAAGTTACCAACAGGGAAAAACAAGTACAAAAAACGCCTGATAATAACAAAGGTTATATATCAGTTATTCATAAATGTTAATTAAAGGAGCACTAAATGAAAAAGAAAATTATTGGAATAATATCACTTTATATTATTTTTTATATTATTTTGATATTGGTTTTTACAGGATGTTCGGAGCCTTCTTACGGCGATTTAACTGCCTGGAGACCCGGTACAAATCAAAACAATTCCAGTGTGCCTTTACGAGCGATAACAATTGCACCTGATATATCTGATCCTGAAAAGATTATAGAATTGGACAGTTATACGGATGGTGATTATAATTATTATTTGATTCATGGTGGAATTATTGATAATATTTTGATTGCAGTAATGCAGGAGGTTCATTATAACGGTATAACACCCATGAGTTCTTCAGCCACGACAACAACTACAAATACCATAACTGACTTAATAACAGAGACAGCAATGAATAGTTTTGAATCTACAAATATTCAAAAAGCAAGCGTAAGCACAAGCGCTTCGGCTGGTTTAGGTAAGTTTAAAGCAAAAGCTGAAGCAAAATGGGAAGGAGAATGGATCGAAAAAACATATTACGCAGTATCAACAACAACTTCTACTGAAAGAGCTTTGTCGGTTGCTGAATCCAGGTCTGTATCTTTTACAGTTGGTAATAATGGAGAGCCTGCCGGCTGGTATCGTTATTCATTATACGCTACAGCTGATTTAGTTTTTTATATAAAAACATGTATTAATAATAAAGAATTATTAGAATTGGAATCTATAATCGGTGTACGTAATAATTCTCATTTTCCGTATTTTGAATATTCGCCAATCTTTAATTTTGATAATACTCCGGAATATAAACTATCATTACCAAGTGATTTCTGGACTAAACTGGCTTCTCCGAAAGCTGATTTTAGCAAGTATTTTATTAATAGAATTAGCGCAGGAGATGACTATAGTTTAGTAATAGACAAAGATGGTCAATTATGGGCATGGGGACATAACACTCAAGGTCAAACGGGTATTGGAAATACTAACCATCCGCGAATAACACCCATACATGTATTAACAGATAAAACATTTAAATTTGTTGAAGCGGGGTATCATTCAAGTTATGCGATAGATACAAATGGTAATTTGTGGGCATGGGGAAGAAATAATGCCGGGCAGCTCGGTGATGGTTCAACATCTAATAAACTTTCTCCTGTGTTAATCAGACCGGAAACAAAATTTATTGCTATAAGTGCATCATCATCAACACCTAAAGCAGGTTATGCAGCAGGAAATGTTTGGTCGTCTCATTGTCTAGCGATAGATGAATTAGGAAATCTATGGGCATGGGGGCAAAATGATTTTGGTCAATTAGGTGATGGTACAACAATACAGCGAAACAGCCCGGTACAAATAAGACCTGGTACAACATTTAAAGAAATTAGCGCAGGTCCAGGTCACAGTTTAGCGATAGATTCAGATGGAAATTTATTGGTTTGGGGAAGAAATAATAATGGTCAACTCGGTGATGGAACAACAACAAATCGATTAATTCCTGTTGTAATAAAACCCGATACAAAGTTTAAATCAATAAGTGCGGGTGGTTATGATAATGGGACTACTGGTGGTTTAACATCTACTATTATCATGCAATGTTTTAGTCTGGCTATTGATGAAGATGGTAATCTATGGGCATGGGGTAATAATTCATTTGGACAAATTGGTAATGGAAATAGAAGCCAACAAAATAGTCCTGTGCAAATAATGACAGGAATTGAATTTAAAGTAATAAGCGCAGGACTTTTTCATGGTACAGCTATAGATACTGATAATAATTTATGGGTTTGGGGTCGTAATAGTAATTATAGGCAACTTGGAACTGGGAATACTACAGATTCGTTAAGTCCTAGAAAAACTGCCAGAGATGATTTGTTTTTATATTATATCAGTGCATCTGCTCATAATTTGGCAATTGATCGCAATCGTAGATTATATGTTTGGGGATATAATAATAGCGGTCAACTTGGTTTTAATGATATGAACTTAAGGGATATTCCACATTGGCTTACAGATAATAGAATCCAGTTTTAACATAATCACAGCACCCGAGCCAATCGGTAAGGGTGTTGTGGTTGGTTTATAAAAGAAACTGGTTACGTATCCTAAATTACAGCTTTAACAATTCTATTCTGTTAGAAGCACCTGTTTTAAAATAAAGATTGCTTATATGGTTTTCTACTGTGCGGATATTTATGCCAAGTTCCTGTGAAATTTGCTTGTTGGTTTTATTTTTCTTTATCATTTCAAAAATTTCCAGTTCCCGTTTGGTGAATTTTTCGTAGAGCCCCAATGAACTTAATACTTTGGTTGAATATTCATTTGGTATGTATGTTTCTCCGTTTAATATTTTTTTTATTGCATTTAATAATTCGTTATTACTTCCGGTTTTGCAGATATATCCTGATGCACCCATTTTTAAAGCGGATTGTATGCGAAAAGTTTCTTCTAATATCGAGCAAACTAGAACAGGAGGTCTTTGGATTTTATTTTTTTTGCAGAAAGTTTCCAGAAAAGGAAGAAAATCCAGTCCGTTTTCGTCACCTAACAATATATCCAGAATTATGAGCGAAGGAAATTGTTCTTTTTTTGATGAAACTGCCGTTTCCAAAAAATCTTTTGCCTGTGTAAGAGAGTTTATCTGTCCTGTAATATTAAAGTTTCCTGTTTCTTCAAGGATGGAAGCTAGCCCTGAGTTTACCATTTGATGATCGTCAATTAATAATACTTTCATTGTGATCCTCCGGATTTTTTATTCTGAGGGGGATGCGGTATTTGAAGTTTAACCAATGTTCCTTCGCCGATTTCACTTTTTATTTCTAAATTGCCTCCAAGAAGAGCAGCTCTTTCATTCATTCCGCGGATCCCTAAATGCGAAGCATTTTTGTGCGACGCACTTTTGTGCGAAGTACTTTTTTTATCAGGCATATTAAAACCCCTGCCATCATCAGATATTCCAACAGATAACGTTTTGTTTTCATCGCATCGCAGCATTACAATTGCTTCTGCAGCCTGTGCGTGTTTTTCTACATTTGTAAGAGCTTCCTGTACTATACGAAAAATCTGAAGCTGTTTTTCTTCATTTAAAAAACCTTGATCAATTTCTCCTGTTATGTCAATACGGCAGTTTATTCGGGTGCGTTTACTAAAGTCAAGACAAAAACTTTGAAGCGCATTAGGCAATCCCTGAAAACGAAAATCAGGCGGTACAAGATAATTGCAAATATCCCGAACTTTACGGATTAAATCTGATTGAAGCGACGCTGTATCTTCGCAAAGTTTTTCCCGTTCCGTATGTTCTTTTATTTTGCCGATTTTATTAACTTCTAATGACAGATAACGCAAATCCTGTGCAATTGTATCGTGCAATTCTCTGCTTAAACGCGACCTTTCTTCTTCCTGAGCAATCAAGACTGCCCGTGAATAAACAGAACCTTCTTCCTCACGGCGAAGCGAACGGTTTAGTTCTTTGTTTAAAAAAATAATAATAAATGCCGCAAGCATGATTATAAAAATTAATACTAAAAACAGACGGATATATGCGCCTGTTGTAAGCTGTTCTGCGCGTGAATCCCAAATAAGAGCTTTAACAAGATTGCTTGATATGTTATTTGATATATATTTAATTTTTTCTTGATCATCTTCTATAACAGCGCTGAGAAGAAGCGGTAAAAGCCCGATTACTGCTGTTATTTCATATATTTCATTGGGATCTGTATGACCAAAGCCGAAGTCAGTTAAAAAAGGCATAAATCTATATATTCGGTATGAATCAGAATCAAGATATAATTGTATCGAATTATATAAAGTTTCGATATTTTCTATATTAAGCTGATGTTCCATTTCAATCCATTGAATATATATATCCTGAAAATGAATTATATTTTGAGTTTCTTGTGCTGTGCAAAACGGTGAAGCTGCAACAAAAAAGAAAAAAAGCGAAAAAACAATGGACTTCCATCGGTAACTTTTACGATAATTTTCAATCGGAAATTTCTGTTTCACAAATTAATTATAGACAAAATAAAAAGAATTTGATAGACTAATAAAATGACAATTAAAAGATTTATATTTTTATCGGCTCTGTGTTTAGTAGCAGCAGCTCTTAATCCTTGCTTGAGCGTTTTTTCATTAAACGTTTTAAAACTTCCGGTTTTTCTGGATACAGTTTTTACTGCCGCTGTCACTTTTTATGCCGGTTTAATTCCCGGTCTGATTACTGCTATTCTAACAGCATCTATTGGTGTGTATATTGATGGAGCTTTTACCCCATTTGGACTTTGTGCTATTACCGAAGTATTTATTGTATACCTGTTAAAACCGAAAGCCGCCTTTGATAAACAGGTTAATGATGCGGCAACTGTAGCAACATGTATAAATATTTTCTCAAGGCTTATGTTATTGTACATAGTCGCCTGTTTCGCAGTAAGTATACTTGGCGCTTTAATAGCTTATATTTGGTTTACAGTATTACCAAATACAAAAGAAAACTTCAGCGCAGAAGACTTTTTCAAAATTGGGCTTGCACGAAGCAATATTCATTCACTGCCAATGAATATTATTTCTAGAATTCCTGTAAATCTTATTGACAGGTTTATAGTAATTTTCGGCGGATATTTTATTTCTTATGGATTTGGCAAGCTGGTAAATTATGTTTCGCAAAAATTAAGTAAACCAGTTGAAAAAAAAGAAGAAGTTGCAGAAAATTAAAATGTTACCGTTCAAACAACTTTTTTAATTCTTCGTGGCTCATTCTTGCAAGCCACGATTCGCCTGATTTAACTGTCATGTCTGCAAGTTCCTGTTTGCTGGAAATCATGGCGTCAATTTTTTCTTCGAAGCTGTTTTTTGTAATAAACCTGTGCACAAAAACTGTGCGTTTTTGCCCGATGCGGAATGCGCGGTCTGTTGCTTGATTTTCTACGGCGGGGTTGTACCAAAGGTCATAATGAATTACACGGCTCGCGGCAGTTAAATTTAAACCAAGCCCGCCAGCTTTTAAACTGATAAGCATTATTCTCGCTAATGGATCGTTTTGAAATTTGTTTATTACATCAGTTCGTACATTTTGGCTAAGTCCGCCGTGGTATAAAAGCGGAGCTTCTCCAAGTTCTTTTTTTATAATGATATTTAGACATTCAAGGGTTTCTACGTATTGACTGAACACAAGAGTTTTTTCTTTATTGATTAATATATCCTGTAATAAAGTAACAAGAAGCTGCGCTTTACCGGAAAGAGAAGCGATTGCCGGGCTTTCTTTGTCATAAACACGGGGATGATTGCAAATTTGTTTAAGAGAAGTAAGCAGATAAAAAATAAGAGACGAGCGTTCTTTTGATTCTATTTCGTTAGATTTTTTAATAGATTCGGATACAACAGTTTCGTATAACGCAGCCTGACCTTTTTCTAAAACGGCATATTCATTTGTAACGATCTTGTCAGGCAGGTCTTTGATAATTTTTTTATCGGTTTTAAGCCGCCGCAGTAAAAAAGGAGATGTGATTTTCTGTAAAACCTGCGCTTTTTCCTGGTTTCGCATAACTTCGATTGGGATACGGTACTGTTCTTTAAAGGTTTTAACATCGCCCAGATAACCAGGTAAAATAAAATCAAAAAGCGAGCGAAGGTCTTCCAGACGATTTTCTACAGGGGTTCCTGAAAGCGCAAGACGGTATTGACTGTTAATGCTTTTTACAATTCTGGAAACCCGCGTTTGAGAGTTTTTCATTAAATGAGCTTCGTCAACCAAAAGTAATGAAAAAGTTTTTTTCTTTAATTTTTCTGCATCACGTACCGCTGTTTGATACGTTGTTAAAAAAACATCACTCTTTTTATCAAAATGGCGTCCGCTTCCGTGGTATCGTGATACTTTTAACGAAGGCGAAAAGCGGTTTAATTCTTTTTCCCAATTGTTTATAAGCGCTGCGGGAGCTACAACAAGACAGCTATTATTTAATAAACTTTCTTCTTTTAACCGTAATATTGTTGCAATTGATTGAACTGTTTTTCCAAGTCCCATATCGTCTGCTAAAATGCAGCCAAAACCGGAAAGTAATAATGAACACACCCAGTTATATCCGCGAACCTGATAAGGTCTTAAATTTGCTTCCAATGTTGCAGGTATAGTAAAATCCCGTTCGCAAAATATTTTATCGATTGTTTTACGTTCATCAAATGCAAGGACTGAATCACCTGAAAAATGAGCTTTTAAAAAATCATTTACATCGGGTTCGGCGCTTTTGGCTTTTTTTAATAGACTCATAAATTCCTGAGCCTGCATTTTTACAAAGCCGTCTCTGAAACGAACCATCGCTTTTTTTAATCGAACTAGTTTTTCAAATTCTTTTAATGTCATTATTTCGTCGCCGATTGCAACCTGCCATTCAAATTCTTGCAATGCGTTTAAATCAAGATATTTTACAAGTGATGAACCGGAGCCGTCAGAATCGCCTGTTTTTCCTTTTATAACAAGACGCGGTTTTAATTCTCTTGCAAGAGCTTTGGGAAGATTAACTGTTAATCCAAGCCGGTTTAAAATTGTGGATGCAGAATCCAAAAACGATATTAATCGTGTTTCGCTAAGGGCGATTTTTTGATTAGTAAAAAGGTCTTTAATTTCCGGAAGATAATTAGAAAGAGCAACCGGCGCTTTAAGTATTTCTATATCGGTGCATTTATGAAGCGGTGTTTTTTTTGTAACTGTGTCTTCTTCGGTAATTACATCCATAGAAATTGCAAAATTTATTACATCAGTTGAATCATCGCCGCGTTTTGAAAGGTCTTTTATTGTTATAGCGTAACGGTAAGCGGAAAAATTAATATGTAAAACAGAAAGCCAGCGGTCAATGGCGATTGGCAAAGAGCGTTTAGCAGGAGAAGAAACATCGATAAACATCCCCATAAAAAACATATTTAAAAGCTGCTTATATTCATTGTTTCCCTGTCTGGAAAAGTTATCTTTTATAAAGTTTTCTTTAAAAATCATATATTTTCGTTTTACATATTCATTTAAAAAAGCAGATGATAAAATATCTACAACACTTCGGGCGCTTACAATTTGTTTTCCGCTAGCCTTTGTCTGTTTTTTTGATAAATTTATTTTAAATGTTTCAGTTGTTGTAAGAATGCCGCATTCAAGTGAAACGATTTGTTCAATCATTTTGGAAACAATCGATAAATTTTCATAAGGCTGCCATATTATTTTTATTGTTTCTTCATCAAACGACTCATTTAAATCTACTTGATACTCCTGCATCACATAAGGAATAAATGCTGCGCTTGAACAAACAAGATTTAAAAACTTGAACAGATAAAAAAGAAATTTGTATGATGCAGTACCGTCATCAGACGAAAACAACACAAAAAAATCAAATGCTTCGTGCAACGAAAAACGTTTTTTGATCCCGTTAATATCCTCCGATTGCAATACTGGTTCTATACCTGGCATAAGTACAGGACATTGTACTTTCCAATTAGAACGTGAAAAATCATGTTCAGTTTGTTCCATTTTTTCATCGCTATCATCCTGTGCTGACTCCCATTCATGTTCATTTTCAAAACTGTATTGAGCGCAATAATGATAAAATTCCGCCATAACTCCGGCGAAATCTTTATAACAAAACGGAGGATCATGCGGTAAAAGCGAAGTGATAAGTTGTCCGCAGTAGGGTATGCTTTCAAGTTCAATTGGTGTTAAAGCATCGCCAGAAATTTGTAAATCGGATTTATTAGTGTTTTCATTTTTTGCGTATGTTATTGTAAATGGGGGTATAATTTTATGAACAACAGCTTTTCCAAAGCGACTTACAAGATCCATACCTCTAAGACGAAATAAAAGCTGCGGATTGGAATCAATTTCTCTTGCGATTATGTAATAAAGTGCCGCCATATGTTTGCAAGGGTCACCGTTATCAGGACATGTACATGCTCTTTTCATTTCACGCCAACGCCGCGGAATCAAATTGATTCCTTCTTTTTTTAATTTTTGTAAAAAAGTTTCCGGCAACTCACCAGCGGCAATATGCGCCATAAGAACGCTGTCTTTTTCTATTAACTTGTAAACTTTTTCTGTTTCTTCAACTTCAAGCGGCGAAAAATTTATTATTACTTTATAAAATGGTTTGTAATTTCCTTCTACTTTTGCAATTACCCGCCCGCCGTTAATATCCAGAGAAAGCACTTTCCCTGCGTTCGCATAACGTCTGCCTCGCTCAAGGCGCTCTCCCATCCTGTAGCTGTCCAATACATCAATAAACCAGCGACCCCAGGGAGTAACGCCGTACAAGTTTTTCATGGGGAAATTATACATCTCAATAACCGCCAAATCAATGGGTTTTCCACTATACACACAAGTAGCCCTTGCGTTAAAAAAGTTTCAAAAATTTTTCATTTTTTTTCATTCTCGGTCATGCAAAACGGGTAGTTCGAACCCATATAGGGTATCTAAGTTTTTTCTTTGTTAAATAAAAAACTTAGCCGGCGGTAGACTGCTGCCGGATCTTACAGAGGAGGATGTATATGAACAACCTCAATTCTATTTTGATCGAAGGTAATCTGGTGAGAGACCCTCTGCTTCGATCCACCAACAAAGGGACGCAGATTTGCTCAATGTGTCTTGCGTCGAATCGCTTTTACAAGCAGGATTCCGGTTTCGAAAAAGAAGTTTCCTTTTTCGATGTGGAAACATGGGCAAAACTTGCAGAAGCTTGTTATGCGAAAGGGAAAAAAGGACGGGGAGTCCGCGTAGTAGGCCGCCTGAAACAAGACCGCTGGAATGATCCGGAAGGTAAGCTGCGTTCAAGAGTCACTATTGTAGCAGAGCATGTAGAGTTCCGTCCCGAATTTAAAAAGGATACGAAATCGGCAACAGGTATTAACGGCGATGACGATTATACCAATGTAAGTCATGACGAACATGCAATGGCGATGGCAGGCAAGGAACTTGCAGCGGTTGCGTTTTGATAATATGCTTGTCGAATAAATTATTTGGCAGACAAATTATAAAAACCGTCTTTCCAGTTAAAACGGCTGGAATTGGGCAGGGGTCGGATTATACGTTCGTTTTCGTTTAACGTACGCATTAAATCTTTATAATCAGTTTTCTTTAATGTGTTGCCTGTTAAATCGATTATGAAACGTCCGAACCCTGCCTCTTTTAAAAAAGGAATTTTATCGATAATGGAAAAATATTTATTTGGATAGACGCGGCAGCTTGATCCCTTTAAACAGCCTTCGTCGCTTGATGTTAGTTTAAAAGTTTCGTTCATATTATCTGAAAATAATTTTAAATCCAGAATATTACTAAGGTCTTTCCTGATATTAAATAACGGCGGCCACGAAAAAACAGTTATAAAAAACTTTTTTCGTAAGTTTTTTTGAGTTCCCGCTGTTCCTGAAACTTCATTGCAGGTACGTTCCAGATTTTGTCTGTTGTTTTCCAAAGGAGAAACAAATCCGTCAACATTATAAGAAGAAATAAAAGACAGCGACCATGAATTATACGTATAAAGCCAGGGTCCTGCAATTAATTTTACATTTTTTAAATCCCTGAACATTGAAAAATGCCCAGGATTATTTACCATATATTGTAAATAACCTTTTTCGATCAATTTTTTTACTTCTTCTGCCATTACTTCATTTTCGTATTCTGCAATGTCTTGCGGAAAAAACGGATCCAGCGATAAAATTATTTCTGATGCCTTAAAAGGCAGTGGTTTGTTATCAGCTAACAGATGCCTTGAGTTTTTTCCTGTCAGCGGAAGAATTACACGGGTAGGGCGTGATGATTGCAAAATAAAAAAATCTTCCGGGCGTGATACTGTTATATATAATCCTTCAGGGAAAGTTTCCTGTTTGTTTATTTTTATTGAAGCAATTGGAGCTTTATCCCTTCCCGGAGTTTTTTTGCTTGAAGCCTGTGTGATAATTGGCGCATAACGTTTTCGCATTTCTTTTGTTTGCACCAAATAGACATGATCGCCAACTTTAGCGTCGGTAACAGAAATCCAGTAATTTTTTCCTTCGGCTTTGGCAAAAGTAAGTCTATTTGTAAATCGGCCTGAATCATCACTGCGGTGAATACGAATAGAATCCCTAACAGAAGGAATAATACCATACGGCGGAGTAACAAGGGCACATTTTTCGTCACCTGAACTTTTTATTTTTAAGATTGTTCCAAGACTAATACCCGTGCCGCCGTCCTGATCAGGATTCAACCAATCGATACTATTAGATACCTCTTCTTTTACTTTTTTATAATCTCCGTGTCCTCCGTGCCTTAGTGCCTCCGTGTGAACCCTATTGAAAAGATACTGCGTTTTCGGGCGTGCAAAGTCATTACGCAAAATCTCTTTTCCTTGTTCGATACTTTGTCGTATCTCATCTTCATCTCCGCTTGCGACAGCGTCTGCGACGAGGCGGTAAGCCGAAACTACAGCGCCAACATAGGACGCACTTTTCATACGTCCTTCGATCTTTATAGCTTTAATCCCGGCTGCCGCCAAATCAGGTACGCGTTCCAAAAGCTGTAAATCGTTCGGGCTAAAGTAATATCCCGACTCAGTGCTGTCGTTTTTATGATACAATCTTCTGCACGCTTGGGTACACATTCCCCTGTTAGCTGATCTTCCACCCAGATAACTTGAAAAAAGACAAATACCCGAAACACTGATACACAATGCTCCGTGTACAAAAACTTCCAGTTCAAGATTTGTTTCTATTTTAATACAACGAAGTTCTTCTAAAGAAAGTTCCCGCGAAAGGACAACACGAGAAACACCGTGACGCGAAAGTGCATTTGCTCCGCGGGCTGATGCGATATTCATTTGTGTAGAAGCGTGCAAACGCAACGAAGGAAACTCCGATCTGCACATCGCTATTACGCCAAAGTCTTGTACGATTAACGCGTCAGGATTTAAATCAGCAAGATATTTTAAAAATTGATATATACGGCTGGCTTCACGTTGTTCAAAAACAGTGTTCACTGTAACATAAACTTTTTTACCCATACGCCGTAGTGTTCGCAGCGCACTTTCAAATTGAGCGTATGTAAAGTTTGCGCTTCTAAGACGCGCGTTAAAATCTTTTAAGCCAAGGTATACAGCATCAGCGCCTTCGCCGATTGCCGCATCAAGCGCTTCGGGCGAGCCCGCCGGAGCTAGTACTTCGATGTTACGTGAAATTTCTGACACAAAATGGCCGTTTACTTAATGATGCTTGTTTTAATCGGGCTGCTTCTTCCTTCTAGTTTTGGAAGTCTTCTTTCAAACGCAGCAAGAGAAATCTCGACATCTTCGTGAACTTCATGTTCGCTTATACAACCGACAGTTACCATATCCTGCGGTCTTAGTACACTCCAGTTAAATGTAAGTCCGACATAAGGAGTAACTCGTCCTGCTGCCATAGGTTTAATTGTCATAACAGGTTTTTTTGCTTCATGAATAATTTTTATAATCGGTTCTACTTCAACCTGCATTAAAAAACCCATGCAGTTAAAAATTTGAATGTATGTTTCAACATCGTAATTATTTTTATCGGAATATTGAATAATTTCCGGCATGTGAGCGGAAAGCCCCGGGATTACTCCTGCTTGGCGGATCATATCAGTATAATCACTGATACGTTCTATAGTTTGTTTATTTTTATTAACCAATTGTTCGCAGCAAGCGTGATGAATAAGGCAAAACGCGCAGCCTATATCACCGCTGGTTTTTAAAATTGCGTTAGCGTCTTTGCGAGCGGCTTCGTTATCGTCAACATTAATATGCGGTGTATCAATACGAATGATTTTTTTTCCGATTTTATCCTCAACCTGTTTTATTTTGTCATTACATTCAGGATGGGAAGAAAACGGACCCATAACAGCGTCAACTCCGTAACTTAAAAACGCGTCAAAAATACGCGCTGTCGCATCTACACAGGAATGTTTTTCCTTGATATATTTATCCGCAGCATTTCCTGTATGGCTCCAGCCAAAAATCCAATTGGTTCCGATTAACATTCTGGGCAGCGAAACTCCCGCTACTGTTGTTCTTGGAAAACTCATTTTATTCCTCCTGATATGGTGTCAGTCACCATTGTAG
>WQYB01000013.1 GCA_009781475.1 Treponema sp. | reverse complement strand
TTTATCATTTTTGCCAATTTCGATAGTTCCGCCTTGAGTATTTGCAAAACCACAAATCCATTTTAGATATTCATCATTCCAGGATTCTTTCCATTCGGTTTTTTGATCTTCCATTACAGTACAATACCACAAGTTTATTAAGAATTAAAGCGAAAAGTTGTGGTGCTGGCACAACTCTTCACCACCTCCACTACCGCCCTAAGTTCTCCCTTAATCCCGATACCATTTCCATCATCTCGTTAATGTTTTTGCAAGTTGCAAAGTCTTCGCAGGCGCCGCAATTAACAACACCTTTTGCAATCGCGCACTTGCGAATGTCGCACTCTGAACAATGACCGACTTGCACGCCGTCACCTTTGCAGCCAGTGCAGTTGATCATCTCGGGTGTGAAATCAAAGTTGTGCGCAACTTTCCATTCGGCGGCGGTTTTTTCACGCAGTGCCTGGTCGTCATTTTTGTGGGCAAGGTACGCTCCGCACTGAGCGCAGTCCAATCCGCAGTAAGCAATCAATTTTTCCATATCTTCCTCCAATTTTTAAGCGGTGCCTTGCTAGGCTGCCGCTATCTATATGTATGTTTACTATATATATGTTAATTTGTCAAGACAGCTGCAAAAAACTATTCCAAGTTTTTCTTCAATCTAAATGTTTCTGCAAGCGTCTCATGTTTAACCAAAGTAACGTCAAACCTGAAAAGCTTAAAAACAATCTGAACGCAAAAGCCTATGGCGATTACAAATATGGCGGTTCCTAGGCCTACCATTCCGCCAAGAATCCAACCTGCAGCGGTTACCATTAATTCAATTATACTGCGGCAAAGACCAACGGGCAGTTTTGTTCTTCTTGCTAATACAACCATCAAATTATCCCTTGGCCCGACTCCAAACGCGGATTTTATATAAAAATATGAACCCAAAGCAATAATAAAAAGGCCGAGGATTAAGAGCCCGGTTCCTATAAAAAAATTTTCTGCCGCAGGAATAATATCAATAAAAAAAAGAATATCTATAAATATTCCTATAAGTATTATGTTAGAAATAGTTCCCAGTCCCAGTTTTTCCTTTAATAGCGTTACAATTATTACCAATACTATTCCTACAATAATCGAAACAATCCCCAGGCTAAGTCCGGTTTTACCGGCAAGTCCGACATGAAAAACATCCCATGGAGCATATCCTATGTTCGCCTTAATGGTAATAAAAATTCCAACCGCATAGAAAAAAAGTCCTATTACCATATTTAAAAGGCGGATAAAAAAGCTCATCGGATATTTCCTCCATCATTATTTGTATTTTATTCTTGACTATCCAATTAATTATTCATATTAGCATAAAAAAAATAAAATAACTATTGTAATGTTCTATATCTGAATTAATAATTTCAGAACTATGACGAAGGTAATACGGAGAAGACCTCACGCAGGTTTTGCAGCGAAGCTTCTAGCAAGAGGAGGACACGGAGGGAGAAGAAAAGAGCCTCACGCTGAGGTCGCTGAGTGACCCCTGAGCTTGTCGAAGGGTGTTGAGGGGATCATGCATTTCACAGTGCGAGAGCCGAATTGTGTTATGCGAAGTAGTGGTTTTTTAATTATCTTCTTCTATTTGCTTCTAATATTGGTATATTAGCTTCTGTAGGTATATAAATAACAGTTTTATCATTAAATGTATTTTGCCTTACCCATAAATATTGAATATATTCTGATGTTAAATTTCCACCTTCAATAATAATTGCTTCAGCCATACCTTTTGCTCGTTCAATTTCAGCCAAAGCATTTAATTTTTCAGCTTCTAAATTCATTTCTGCTTCAATTAGCATTATTCGTTTATTCCATTCTGCCTCTGCTAATTGTGCTTTACCTGACATTTCTTTTTGCCAAACATTATAATTTGGAATACCTATCATTAAGCCAATAATAACTAAAATGCTTACAATAGTTCCTATAAAAATAAATACTATTCTGTCCATAAATAGATCTCCTTTTCATTAAAATTTTAATATTAATAATGTAATAATACATTATTATTCTTTTCTTAGTATAATTTAATAATATTATTTAGTCAATATACATTTTATATTTTGCCACTATTTCGCCTAACTCTACATAGATGATTTAAGTAATCTGTATTTAATTTCTCTATGCTCTCTGCGTCTTCGTGCCAGCTAGGACTTCCAACGAGCTCGTAAGAGCGAAGTTTCAAGGTAGCTTCGCTGCAGGGATCCGTGTGAAGGATTTTATAGAGATTTTTTAACTATGGAGACGCAGAGATCACGGAGGGGTCTTGTAGCGTACCCTCTAGCAAGAAAACTAGAAGAGCTTTTCCTTTTTCCTTCTCTGTGTTCTTTGTGCCCTCCGTGCCTCCGTGTGAGTCTCTTCTCTGCATATCCCGCTTTCTCCCTGCAAACAACCATTGCTTTTTTTTACACTCCATGTTAATATATTACTCAGGGATTACAAAATGCAGAAAAATAAAAACTTAATTTACGGAACAATGATTGTTCTGGCGGACATGATAGAAAGCCGCTACGAAGGAAAAGAGGGCAATATTGAGCGCGCGACCAGTCATTTAAAAGCCCTAATTGACGGAATGACAGAACGCGGCGTTTATTCCCACGAACTCAATAAATTCAATATAGATATCCTGCTTTCTTCTGCCTGTATGTACGATGTAGGAAAAATCTCGATTCCAGAAGTTATTCTTAACAAGCCGGGCAGGCTCTCAAAAGAAGAATTTGACATTATTAAGACCCATACCCTAAAAGGCGAGTACATAATCGGTAAAATTGAGTCAAAAACAAGCGAAAACGAAGAATTCCTTCGTTATGCCAAGCAATTTGCCGGAAGCCACCACGAATTATGGAATGGAAAGGGTTATCCGCGGGGTCTTGGCAAGACAGATATCCCTCTTTTGGGACGAATTATTGGAATAATCGATGTTTATAACGCTTTAATCTCAGAACGCCCGTACAAAACTCCGTTTGCCCCGGATGAAGCGCTAAAAATCATAATGGACGGAGCCGGAGAGCAGTTTGATCCCCTAATTGTCGACGTTTTTCTCGAAATTAAAGATCAGCTTAAAACCGTAATATAGTACAATTACTTCGATTTATCTTGATTTTTACTTGAAAACCATATAAAATTAGAAGTATGGGACTTAATCATAAAAAGGCAAAAATACTTTTTCTTGTTCTGGCAGTATGCATAGTATTTACGCTTGTTTTTGCAGAAACCATAACAGCTTTAGGCTTTGTAAAATGCCATAAAGCGGAATTTAAAAACAACTCTTTTTCTAAAAACATAAAAGAAGCAGGTTCAGGTTTTTACCTTTCTGCCTTCTTGGAGTCTTTCTGCAATGATACTCAAAAGTATTCCAGTTCCGTTATTACTTATGTTTCCTCAGTCCTTTTAAAAGTTCGATTCAATTCATGACCCTTCCATTACATTACTAATTTTATTAAGCAGCCTTAGTTACAGGCAATATCAAAAATGAATTTGGAGAAGAAAATGAAAATTGGTTTTAAACTTACAGTAATTATGGTTATTCTGAGCTTTTTCAGCGTTGGAGCAATCGCAATTAGTCTGCTGGTCAGTTCAAGTAAAACCTTGGGCACATTATCCGAGGATTATGCCTACAGTAAAGCTCATGACTCGGGTTTACAGGTCGAAATGTACCTAGAACCCTATTGGGATCTCGTAAAAGCCAGCAGCACTTATATGACGTTGTACGAAGACATCGGCGTTGCGTACAGGCGCGCTTATATAAACAAAGCGCTGGAATCCATGTTAAGGGAAAATCCGGGAATGCTCGCTTCATGGATCTTATGGGAGCCGAATGTTCTGGAAGGCAATGATATTGAATATGCCGGATCAGAATTGAGTTATCCAAACGGGCGTTTTGCTCCTTATTGGTACCGCCAGGGTAATCAAATTCAAAGCAAACTATTAGTTGATTTTGACACGCCAGGAGACGGAGACTATTATCTTCTGGCAAGAAACTCAGGTCAAATGCAGCTTTTAGAACCTTATTATTATAATGTAGGCGGCCAGGATATTTTAATCACATCTATTGCCGCACCGATAAAATCCGCAAACGGCAGAGTGATAGGCGTTGTCGGAATTGATATTAGTATCGAAAGACTGCATACAATTTCTCAGGAAAATAAACCGTATGATGATGCTTTTACAATGGTTGTCAGTAACAACGGTTATATAATCGGACACTACGATAGGTCAAGAATAGGAAGAAACATAAGAGAGACCGAAGGGGAATTACTAGGGAACGATTTAGAAGCATTTGCGTCAGCGATAAGAAGGGGCGAACCTTCTTCTTATATCAATTATTACAGGCGCTATAATACAGATGTAAAAGTTATTACCGTCCCTATCGAAGTCGGGGATTTTGCAAACAAATGGAGTTATGCCGCAGGTGTAATGGTCAGCACAGTTATGAAACCTGTAAACGATATGATTATATTAACTCTTGTTATTTCTGTTATTGTTCTGGGTTTAGTTATCGGCGCATCCTTTGTCCTTTCTAAAACTATCAGTAAACCGCTTGTCGAATTATCAACTACTCTTAAGGATATAGCAGAAGGAGAAGGAGATCTTACGCACGAATTAGTTGTCAGCACAAAAGACGAAATAGGCGATGTAGCTTTGTATTTTAACGAAACGCTCGAAAAAATCAGAAATATGATTAAAGGCATAAAAAGTGACGCAGTTGTACTTTCTGATATCGGCAACGACCTTTCCAGTGATATGAATGAGACAGCCGCTGCAGTAAACCAAATCAACGCAAACGTACAAAGTATTAAGAGCCGTATTTTGAGCCAGAGCGCAAGCGTAAGCGAAACTCACGCAACAATGGATCAGGTTGTTACCAACATTAACAAGCTTAACGGACATGTCGCAAACCAGAGCCATAATATCGCGCAGGCTTCGTCTGCTATCGAACAAATGGTTGCCAATACCCGCTCTGTTACGGATTCACTTGTTAAAAATGCAGCCAATGTAAAGGCATTAAAAGAAGCTTCGGAAGTCGGCCGTCAGGGATTGCAGGATGTTGCCTCTGACATTCAGGAAATAGCCCGCGAATCAGAAGGTCTTTTGGAAATCAACTCCGTTATGCAGAACATTGCGTCTCAGACCAACCTGCTTTCGATGAATGCCGCGATAGAAGCAGCGCATGCAGGCGATGTAGGAAAAGGTTTTGCTGTAGTAGCCGACGAAATCCGCAAACTTGCCGAAAGCTCCAACGATCAATCCAAAACCACCGGCGCAGTGCTTAAGAAAATAAAAGACTGTATCGATAAAATTACAAGTTCTACCGATAACGTTCTTAATAAGTTTGAAGCTATCGATAACGGTGTTGCTGTAGTTATGCAGCAGGAAGAGAATATCCGCCACGCAATGGAAGAACAGGATATAGGAAGCAAACAGATACTTCAGGGAATTGCAAACGTAAACGAAATCACCCAGCAGGTTAACTCAGGTTCTCAAGAAATGCTTGAAGGTTCCAAAGAAGTTATCAGAGAAAGCGAAGGACTGGAAAAACAAACTCAGGAAATCTCGATGGGTATTAACGAAATGGCAAACGGCGCAGAACAAATTAACATCGCAGTTCACCATATTAATGATTTGAGCGTCAAGAACCGCGAAAATATCGGTTTATTACAGACAGAAGTAGGAAAGTTCAAAGTAGAATAAAAAAGCAGAATAGAGCTTAGTTAGCTCAAACCAAATAGTTTAAGGGATTAATTCCTCTCAAAGGAGTTAATCCCTTTTTCTGTTACAGACACTATCTTTTTAAAATCCCCGCGCAAAAGATTTACAGAGATTTCTTCTAAAACTGTGTTAACATCAACAGACCAAGTCTTTTGTATTAAATCCGCCAGCAATGTTTTGACGGCGCTCTTATTTAAATTAGCGCTCTCATATTTTATATCCTGTAATTTTTTTATTAAAAACTTGTTTTCTTCGGCAGAAATTTCTGCAGCTTCTGCGTCAGATTCTTCTTTATTTAATTCCAGCGGTTTATATTTGTCCAATAGAGACTGAAGCTTATCTGTAAACGCAGGCGTATTTGCAATTTCATCAAAGTCCCGTTTTTGACCGGCTTGTTCTAATTTATATGCAGTCCCAGACAACTCTGTTTCATTAATGTTTGCCAATGCGCTTTTTATTCCATGAACAGTGATAACATACTGTTCTAATTCTTCATCAGAAAGACTGCGCAGCGACGGCTCCAGTTCTCTTAGCACATTAACGGCATTTTCTGCGTCTAATACAAAGAACTTTTCTATTTTGGTTAATTCATTTTTATTATTCTGCGAATTACGCGCTGTATTTTCGATCGCGAGCGGTTTAATGTCGCGGATAAAACGGGTCAGTATAAGATCTAACTCGCGCGAATCAATCGGTTTTGCAATAAAGCCGTCAAAACCATTGGTCAGGAAATGTTCTTCCTGCCCGCTGATTACATTCGCTGTCAGCGCAACTATTGGACTCTTATAACCCATGTCACGAATTATTTTTGCCGCCTGCATACCGTTCATCTTAGGCATCATATGATCCATAAATATAATGTCGTAATTACTGCCGCTTTTGATTTTATCGATAGCTTCATATCCGCTCTTTGCAGTTTCTATATTGAGTCCGTAAGGCTGTAACAATCCCTTTGCGACATACAGATTGGATTCGACATCATCCACAACCAGAACATTATTATCAGGCATATATTCATGAACAATCTGTTCGTTTTTAAGAAGCGTTGTACTGCGAAAACTAAAGTCTTGCAGGCTTTCGGCTATTTCTTTTCCGCAAACCAGCAAGTTGCATTTTTGCTGAGGAATACGAACTGTAAACACAGACCCAACGCCGATTTCGCTTTCTACGCTTATATTGCCGTTCATCAATTCTATAATGCGTTTTGTAATGCTCATACCCAAACCGGTTCCGGAGATACTGCGGTTTGTTTCCATGTTAAAGCGTTCGTATTCGCCGAAAAGCCTGCCAACCTGATCCTCATTCATACCCTGACCTGTATCACTGACCTTAAAAATAAGAAGCACCATATCTTCGTCATAGTCTTGTTCACAGGTAATCGACAACCCTATTTCGCCTGCATCCGTATATTTATATGCGTTAGAAAGCAGGTTATTAAAAATTTGCCTGATACGAAGCTCATCTCCGATTAATTCCAGCGGCATATTCTCGTCAAACTGCAGTTTAAACTCTATAGGTTTGCTTTCGTAGCGGAAGCGGTTTATCTGTATAGTGTCATTAATAAAAATCGGCACATCGTATTTATTGGGAATAATCTCCAGTTTGCCCGCTTCGATCTTAGAAAAATCTAAAATGTCATTAATGATTTTTAACAGTAAACTTCCCGATTCGTATATTTTTCTAAATCCTTCTTCTGAGTTTGCCAAAGGATTATTTTTTTGCAGATTAATCTCAGAGATACCAAGGATCGCGTTCATCGGGGTGCGGATCTCGTGGCTCATCTGAGCAAGAAAGATACTTTTTGCCCGGCTGCTCTGCTCTGCCATTTCAATCGCTTCGCACATTTTATTCAATGCGTTTTCCAGCATGGCGGTATCGCTTTTACTTTTTATAATTAATTGATTTCTAAGCACAGTATTGGCGCACATAAACGCGATAGAACGCATAATATCAGAACTGGTTTCGTCAAAAAATCTTTCGTTTTCGCGGTCTTCGAAAAGTACAAATCCCCAAAAAGCGTTGTCGATAAATACTGCCGAAACAAACGCCGAGACAACTCCGTACATCTTAAACATAGCCGCTTCCGGAAGCAGTCTTGTTGGAGAATTGATAATCTCTCCTGCTGCCAAAAGACTTTCCCATCTCGGCGCGAGTTTGGTATATAAAACATCTTTTAGTTCCGGGGTTGGCTCGGTTACGCCGCCTGACTGCTTGTCCCAGCGAAAGATTTGCGAAGCATGAAGCCTGCCTTCTTTTTCAAAATTACGCCAGACAGAAAGCCTGTCCAAACCAATCTCTTCTATAACATACTTTAACCCGTCTGTCATAATTTCTTCGAAAGATTTACTATGCTGTGTCATAAACTCAATGGCTGTTTTATTCAATGTTTCCAGCATTTTTTCTCTGTGCTTTATAACGTTCATCATTTTATTATGCTCACGTAAGTCGCGCGTATATCCTATAACAACATCCTCGGCGCCGTACATTCCTTTTACGAGCATAACATCGGCAGGAATCAGAGCGCTGCCGTCGGGCATTTGATGTACCCAGCCAAAATTACATTGACCTTCGTCAAACGCCTGCTGCACAAGCCTTATAGCTTTTTCATCAGAACGCTGTCCGTCAGGCTGATATTCCGGAGAACAGCTTGTTACAAACTTTTCTGCATATTCCTGTTTATCCTTAAAGCCGTACAATCTTACAGCAGCTTCGTTACAGTCAATCGTATTAAGGTTTCTGTCCCATATCTGAGCGCACAACGGAGAAGTATCAAGCATTAACATCAGGCGTTCGTTTACTGTGGTTATAACTTTTTCTATCTTCTTTCTTTCTTCAATTTCGTTTTTATAGAGTTTGCGCGTTAAAATAATTCTTCTTAAAAGCAGAGATAGTATAATAGAAAGAAGCAGCAATACTACGCTGAAAGCCATCATTATCCCAGTTCTCTGATTTGCGTACTGCAGGCTTTGTTCTGCCATTATTCTTTCATAATTAAAAGTTTTGTTAACCCAATCCATCTCGATCCTGCTGCTATCGATATTCGTTATGGATTTATTGATAATGGATTTTAATACTTCTTCGTTAATGTTAAACCCAAAAAAAGATTCTACCAGCGGCCGATTAAACACAATATTTAATTTGTATCCGGGTTTTTCGAGATAATTTATCAGCGTAAGAAAATCGTACTCTGTAGACATTACAAGGTCTATTTCGCCGCGTTCGAGCGCATCAAAGGCTTCGCTCTGGTATTCGTAGCGTATCACATTATTCGAATCAGGAAAAAGCGCATGGTAAGTATCCTCACGGCCTGTCATTGCCATTACGCCGACTCTCGCTCTTACAACCTGATACGGCTCTAAATACGGATAGTCCGATCTTGATACAAGCGCATATCTGTTTACAGCATACGGAACTTCCGGCCAGAGAAAGCGGCCTCTTCGTTCTTCTGAATATAAAAGCTCCGTGACCATTGATATTTCTCCAACGGACAGCCTTTCAAAAATCTGCGGCCACGAATCGTATGGCTTGCTTGTGTTTTCGAATTCAATGCCGGTTAAAAGCGTAACTTCGTTAAGAACATCCAGTGCAACGCCCTGAAACTCATTTTCCTTTTCGTTAAAAAAACTAATCGGGTAATTGTCGCTTTCGAAAGCAACGGGGATTTTACTGCCAGATACAGATAAACTATCAAGGAATATTTTTTCTTGATTGGTTAATGAATTATAAAAATTGAATTTTGAATATTGATTATGACCTTCTCTGTAAAATGAATAAAGCTGATCTATTCCGCCCGAGGCTAAATATTTGTCTATAACCGATATAATGGGAGCTAGTTCCGGGTTTCCTGTAGTTAAAGAAACAGGGGTATACACCAACGGAAGAATATTATTGTGAGTAAAAAAGCCGCTAAAAGCAATTGCGCTTTTGGCTTCGTCAATAAAAGCATCTATTGCGCCTGATGAAAGTTTTTCTATTACATCAAGATCATCAAAAACGTCAACAATTTGAAACTTAAGATCGGGATAAACTGCCAAAATAGATTCGGCTGTAATTGTCCCTTTATAAAACCCTATTCTAAGACCGTTAAGATCTTCCATTTTAATCTGCGTTAGATCGTTCCGCGTAAAAACGCCAAGCCCGCGCTCTGCGACAGGATATGACATAAAATATAACTGCCTTCGTTCCGGCGTTGGAGTCATTTCGTTTGTAAAATCGATTGTCTTATCGTCTATCCCGTTTTTTAGATCTGTCCATGAATGAAGGTGCAAAGAAAAAGGAATGCCAAATAATTCGGAAATACGCATTCTAAATAATTCTGTAAACCCTGCGTAGGTTCCGTCTTGCAGAATAAAAGCTTCGGTCGACAGCATACTGCCGTAAATAAATTCTGTCCTTGACGCTTTTAAAGCTTCGATAGCTTCAATTTCTCCGGGGGTTATGCCGGGTATTTCTTTGTAGGATTCGATTTGATCTATGTCAAAATCTTCTGTCAGCTCAATTGGTACAGAGCACGAAAAAATAAAAAATACAGCGTATATAATAAAAAAGGCAATAACTAACTGTTTTTTAACAGCGGTCATTCTGACACCACTTTTACGAATTCTTTTTCGCACGCAAGGAATACATTTATTAACGCCGGATCAAAATGCGTACCGCTGGCTTCTTTAATAATCTCTAATGCTTTTTCGTGCGGGAATGCTTTTTTATATGAGCGTTCCGAAACCAGCGCGTCGTATACATCAGCAATCGCCATGATACGCCCCTGCAGCGGAATATCCGCTCCCTTGATTTTTCTCGGATACCCTGAGCCGTCCCATTTTTCGTGGTGACTGCCCGCGAACAATTTGGCATTCTGTAAAAAGTAACCGTCTCCGGAATCAGCAATAATGCTGTCTATTATTTTTTCGCCCTCGGAGGCGTGTGTTTTCATTTTTTCAAATTCTTCTTCTGTCAAAGAGCCCTGTTTATTTAATATCAGATCTGTAATTACAATTTTGCCGATATCATGAAGGCGCGCTGACGAAGCGACAAGTTCTACATTCCAGTCATGTATTTCTTCTGTATATACGCAGTTTTCTGTCATTGCATTTAATAAAATATGAATATATTTTGTGGTGCGTTCGATATGCCTTCCTGTCAGATTATCGCGGTTTTCTACCATAGTCGCTAATACCGAAGCCATGCTGTTTTGCAGTCTTAACAGTCTTTCTGTCCTAAGCTGCAGCATTGCGTTTCTTTCCCTGATTACCTCTTCTATATCAAGCTGAATCCTAATGCGGTTAAGAAGAACCGGTTTAGAGAAAGGTTTAGAAATAAAATCCGCTACGCCCATTTCGAGTCCCTGAGCTTCGGTATCTACATCGTTTTTGCTTGTTAAAAAAATAACAGGTATATGGGAATACCGCTTATCAGATTTTAAGTGTTTTAAGGCTTCGAACCCGCCGATCTCGGGCATTACTATATCCAGCAGAATGAGATCCGGCATTACATCATTTAACAGATCATACATTAATGAAGCCGACGAGAGGGTAAAAACATCATAGTGTTCCGACAATGTTTCTTCTGCAATTAAAAGGTTAACGTGGTTGTCATCTACTGCAAAAATTGTCTTCATTTGCAGATTGTACCATAAATAAACAAATTATACAATATAACTATACTTTTTTAGGAAAAAGACCGCAACGCCACCGCAACAACCAGAAACCTGCGGCAAAAAGGCGCATGACAAATATAATAATTAATGCATGCCGGAATCCGTCTAAGTCCCCGCCAAGCGCATGGTATAGTTTAACTCCAGCTACCGGCATTACCGCATTGGAGAGGCAAAGCAGGGTTGCAAAAACAGAAAGGGAAAAACTGCGGTTTTCTTCGTCAACAACCTGCAATAGGCATTGAAAAAGATTCAAAGTAATAACACAAAAAGGAATATGCGCGATTGTATGCAAAATAACAAAAAGATGAGGTCCCGCAGAAATCGGCACACTTACAGCGATTGCCAAAAAAGCGGGGCATAGGCTCAACCCTAAAATACCAAAAGTAAACGGCAGTACAACTCCATGTTTTTCGTTTTTACGGCTCCAGAATTTGAGCGTTAAAAGCTGAATAACTGCCGCTCCCAAAGGGACAAGTCCAAGCTGAAGTTCGTTCATTCCAAGATATGTAACCTGTCCTATAAAATACAAAGTCCAGTCAAAATGCCAAGTCATATGAAAAAACAGAGCGGTAACGGCAAATAATAAAAAATGCTTGTTTTTTAAAAGGGTTTTGCATGAATTTTTTAGTTCTGCCAGCGAAACCTTTTTTGCCGCTGATACAGGCGTATTTGCATATATTTGCTTTACCCGGAACCTGTTAAAATTAAAAGCAGCAAATAAAAGTAAAAAAATCGTACATATAAAAAACCCCTGATGAGCGATAATTTTTCCGCTTACGGTTCCTATACTTGTCAGTACAATACCGATTAACAGCGGCACTAGCATTCCGGCAAATAAAGACACACGGGTTCTAAAAGTAAGCACATAGTTTCTTGTATTTATATCTACAACAGCCGGAAAAAATGACTGCCATGCAATATTATAAAGCGCCAAAGCTCCGCCTGTGAACATAACCGCTCCCAAAAAGAAAGGAATGGCGAGAGCATAAACGAAAGGCGATAAACTGCAAAACAGCACCCCCAGCATTAAAAGGACAAGCGTTATAATTACTATCCGTTTTTTATTATGCAGGCTGTCCATAAATAATCCGCCCGGTATTAAAATAAGCATTGTAAATATCTGCGGAAGAAACTGTATAAGGCTTAACTGAAAATCATCTGCGCCCAAACGAAGCGCAAACAAGTTAAAACTGCTCATTGTTATACTGGTGGCGCTTGTTATAAACAAACCATCCATTATATACCGGGAAGCGACAGGATTTTTTTTGATAAATCTAACCGCCTTACCGGGAAGATAATTAAACAAAAGCATTTCTAATAATTACAAAAAACGCCCTGTTATACAACAGGGCGCCGATTACCTGATCCGGTTATGATTTACGCCGGATTTCCTGCAGGACTGCATCCACATCTGCAGCCTCTTCTTCCGTGTACATTCCTTCTATCATTTCCCTGACCAGGTCTTACATTGTTATTGGCACGCGGGCGCATATTAAAATCATATGCTCTGCCGTCAATCGTAACCTTTACCGGATGAATGACGTTCCTAAAACTGCGGCCTTCTATAGAAACATTTGCTCCTTCCCTTAATCCATTAATAAAACCGATATAACGGGTAAGCAGCGGAATATAAAAAGTATTACCTGCGCTTTCCAGAGCTATCATGCCTCTTGATAACTTTAATGTTCCTTCGACTGTTACAGTTTCTGCCTGTCTTTGATTCTCGCGATTTGGAACCTGACGTTCCCGGGCTTGGCGTTCCTGAGCCGAACGATTAGTATTCTGTCGTTCTCGAACCTGATTCTCAGCCTGACGACCTTCAGTCGTGCGGCCTTCGGTCGAACGATTTTCACGGCCTTGCCAGTTTTCTACCTGACGGCCTTCGCGGCTTTGGCGATTTGTTCTGTCCTGACCAAAAACGCTTCCTGCAGCTAAAACAGCAATTAACAGAATAATTGTAAACTTCTTCATAATTGTAAACCTCCAATGACATACATATAAATCTATAACCAAAAATCTAATTATGTGTTACACTTTTTAAATGAAATCTTTATTCATTTATTCCAATAAATTGTGTAACCTTTTAATAACAGAAGAACAAGACGCAATATGTAATATTTCATTTATAAATAAAAGTTTCCGCAGGGATTTTACAGAAACAAAAACTCCGCTAATCGGCAAAACAATACAACAGCTTGATGAATATTTAAATAAAAAACGAAAAGTATTTGACTTACCCATTATTTTGAATGGAACTGAGTTTCAAGTAAAAATCTGGAACATACTGCAAACTATTCCGTACGGCGAAACTTGGAGTTATGAACAACTGGCTGTTAAAAGCGGAAGCCCAAAAGCATGCCGCGCTGCCGGCATGGCAAATAACCGCAACCCAATACCAATAATAATCCCATGTCACCGGGTAATCGGCAAAGACGGAAGCCTTACAGGGTACGCAGGCGGTTTGGAGCTAAAACAGAAACTGCTTAATCTGGAAAACTCAATTAATGCGTAATGCCGGCGGTAAATTTTTACGGCGGCTGTGTCTTTAACTATGCTGAGCCGACAGCGCAATGAGCGAAACAAACAGCGATACGGCAAGAGTTGCAATATACACAACAAGAGCTGCAGTAAAGCCAATACTTAAAATAAGCCAAATGCCCAATGTATTTATTACCGAACGGTATAAAAAGACAAACCCATGAAAAACAATCGGCAGTACCGGCAAAAGAAGCGCAAACAGATACCGCGGTCTTTGTTTGGCGCGGTAACGCCATGCAATAATAATTACAAAAATTGCCGCAGGCAAAAAGAATAAAGCGCTGCCAAAGCGGTTTAAAATTTCTGCCTGAAAAATCTGCGTTACATAACCGGCATCATCCAGCCTTTCTGCGGCGGCAAAAAGTTCATTAATAGGAAGGTTTGCTAACCCGCGGCGAACGTGCGAAATAAGAATAAAATCTTCAAAATCGATATCTAAAAATATTCCGCCGGGCTCCGGGGTTCCAAACTGCCATTCGCTGTCAAAGTTTCCGTCTTTATCTGTCCGATCCAGCGCATTTGTTAAAACAAGTATCTGCTGTTTATCGGCAATTGTAACAGGCAGTAGTTTCGCATAACGGGATGTAACACTTGCCTTTGGATTGGAATCATCGTCAAACTCCATATAATCAAGTCCAAACCCGTAAGCGACATCCGCGGATATTGTAAAGCTGGAAAACCGCATAACTGCCCTGCCGGATTTATGAGGCAGAGAGAATACGGCGTCAGTTAAAATTTCTCCGATTGAGAGCTCCATCTCATCAATGAAAAATGCAACTGTTTTAGCGCCTTCTTCGCTTGCCGCATAAAAGTTTTTTACATCAGGATCGTCAGGCGTGATAGACATAAGTTCTAGGAAAATGTAGTAAGCCCTAATCCAGTCGCCAGCTTCCATCGCCTGATACCCTGATAGTTTTAAATTAAATATATTTAACAGGCGGATATCTCTCTGATTCGGAGCCTGCGAAGAAATCATGTCCCATGCTTCGCCTGCAAGACGCGCGGCAGCCGCCTGCTCGACATTATTGTTTCCGGCAAGCCTCATTCCAAGATTTGCAAGCCAGTGCGCGTCAAAATACCTCTCTTGACTAAAAGCAGTCCTTCCCATTGCGATTGCCTGAGTAGAAGTAAGAGGTCTTTGATCTTCCGATAACGGAGAGATCTCTATGCGCTGGCGTTCTCTTGCCAATGCCGCGCGGGCATAATATTCTTCTATGCTTTCCATCGCAAGCTGCTCTTCGAGATTGATATTAATTTCATCCCTGAGAGAAACAAGCTCCGGACTGTGGTACCATATACGATCGCAAATACCAATAAACTGCGCGGCTTCGAACCATTCGCCGGAATCCCTGCGCTCCTGCGCATTTTTTTTAGCAAGATGATAGAGTTCTCCGCTGTATTTGAGACCTTCTTCGTAATTTTTTAACATAGGGAGAGCAAGAAAGAAAATGAGCCCGTAAATAACAGCGGCAATAATTGCAGTGACAACAGAAACAGCAAGGCGCTTAAAAAATATTTCCGAAAAACTCTGATAGTTTTCTTCGAACGAAGCCATGCCAAAGGGAATTACAAGCGCGGACAAGGCGAGAGCGGGAAACAAATTAAATACTTCCAAAACACCCTGTAAAATCCGCCAGTTAAACAAGTAAATTATTAACGGAGATTCCGCGCCCGGAAAAATAAAACGAAAGATCATTATTAATAAAATAGAGACAGCGATATAAACAAAAAATATAAAATTAGGAGCGCGGATTCTGTCAATATTAATCATCTTCAAACCTCCTTCTCGAAGCAAAAGAAAGGAGCGAATATACATTTAAAAGCAAGCCAAATCCAAGGAACAGCGCAGGAAGGGCAAGAGTAACCGGGAGCATGCTGCCAAGGAATGATTCCACCCAGCCAAGAATCTCCGGAGTATTAAAGAAAGTCTCAAAAGCAAGTATGCCCCTAAAAGCAAGGGTAGCAAGAAAAAGATTTGCAAGCGGCCATACGCTGAACTTGACGGCATACCCGAGCGAACATAAAAGAAAAATTAATGAGCCTGCATAGATCAAAAACGAATCAAACCCTTCGTTGAATTTTTCATTAAGCCGCTGTGCATTGAGCCTTAGATCTATAGAAAGGCTTTTTAAAAACTGCGGAGTTTCATCCCCAAACGGCACCGGCGGAAGTTCAAAATCTGTATTTACAGACTGATGATAAATAAAAGGCTGACCGGAAATAGCCGTTAATCTTGGACCATACGGATCTTCCGCTCCGTTTAATAAAACAATAACCGAATCGCTTCTGGTAAGATTCTGCGAGAGTTTTAAACCTCGTGACCCAAGGGCTTTTGTTTGGCTCTCGGCTGGAGGCATAGACTTCCATTGATTCAAAATAATAGAGATACCATAGCTGTAAAAAAAAGACATAACCATTATACAAATAACTGCTAAAAACGCAGAATAGCCTTTTCTTACAACGTAATTTAATGCCATTAAAATTGTAGAAAACAGGGATAAGGATAAAGCCCAATAGGCAGCGGAAAGCATTAGGGTAATAGTAGTTTCGGGCTTAAAAGACAGACTTTTTGCCCATTCAACCCGTAACGAAAGATACTTTACCGTTGTTGCCGCTAAGAACACAATGATGAAAGTGAGAGTGAAAAAAATGATTAATTTGGCTAATTTCTTCACAATTTAAGATTATCACGGTGTCGAAGCACATTCAAGTGTATTTAAGGCATTTTTGTGATTGAGAAAATCAGCAAAACAGGTCATAATAAAGTATGAGTACACAAATAGCCGTTCTTGGGGCTGGAGCCTGGGGAACAACAATTGCCAAGGTAATCGCAGAAAAAGGAAAAGAAGTCCTTGTCTGGAGTTACGAGACCGATGTCCGTGACGGCATAAATCAAAAACATGAAAATACAAGGTATTTACCGGATGTTAAATTACCAAAAACACTAAAAGCCACTTCTGATATCGAAGAAGCTGCAGAAGGAAAGCAATACATCATTTATGCGGTGCCGTCATTATTCCTTTTGGATACTTTAAAAAAAACCCTCTCTGTAAATTCTATACGGGAAGGCAAGTCAGTTATCGCTGTAATTACAAAGGGATTTCTGCCCGCCGAAAATAACGGACCGCGCTTAATTGTAGAAACAATGGAAGACTACCTGCCCGGCTTCTTCCGTCAATCGCTTGTTTATATATCGGGTCCATCCCACGCAGAAGAAGTTTCCTGCGGAAAAATAACAGGTCTTATAGCGGCAAGCGAAAACGCAAAAAATTCAATCCGTTTTAGGGACTTGTTAAGAGGACCTCGCCTTCTTGTATATTCATCGCTTGATGTCCGCGGCGTTCAAGTATCGGCGGCGGCAAAGAACGTAATTGCAATTGCGTTTGGTATGCTGGATGCGTTAAAAACAATGGGAAAAACGGACATGTTCGGTGACGGAACAGAATCGCTTCTATTAGCCGCAGGATTAAACGAGATACAGATACTTGGCAAAGCATTGGGAGCAACTCACCCCGAAACATTTACGTCAATTTCGGGTATCGGGGATTTGGATGTTACCTGCCGTTCTGTTTACGGAAGAAACCGCCGTTTCGGCAGAGAATTAATAGAAAAAAACATTCTTAAATCCTATAAGAATATCGATGATATAATTTCACGAATCGGCGAAATCGGCTATCTGCCGGAAGGCGTTGCCGCCGCAAAATACATTCGTCAAATCGCGGAAAAACACAAATTAAAAATGCCGGTTTCTATAGGTCTATGCAAACTCCTAAACCGCGAACTCGAACCTATGGAATTTTGCAAGAACTTACTAGAAAACTGGAATATCTAATGAGTCTTCCGAATATCCTGAATATTTTTTTCGGCTCTGCATTAATCATAGTTGTAATTCTGGCAGAATGCTCGATAAAATATTCCGGTGACCGTATATTAAAAAACATCTTTTGCACCTTTTTGGCAATAACGCTGTTGTCCCTTGTAATGGATCTGCTTTTAACAATGTTTAATGCGGCAACAATCAATATTTTTGCAGAAAACGCCGTCATCCGTTATACAATCAATGTATTGCCGGTAATTATTTCTATAAGCATTGTAATTTACCTCAGTAAAATGCGTAAAAATATAAACCAGTTAATTATTGTTCTGCTTTCTCTTTTTGCAGTCAGCATGAGTTTTAATATTTTTACCGGTTCTATAAAAGCAATTTGGCCTGTTATGGCAGCGCTTCTTTTATTTACATATCTTTATATAATTCTAAAAGAAAACAAAACCGATAATTTGACAGGTCTCGGCAACCGGTACAGTTTTTTTGAATTTTTTACAAAGATCTCCCGTAACAAAACAGGCGAATCATGGGCAGTCGCAATGCTTGATATAAATAATTTTAAATCTATAAATGATATTTACGGACATTTGGAAGGCGACAATGCTCTTAGAAATTTTGCACAGGTAATAAAAAACTGCGCCAAAAAAACTGATTTTTATGCTCGTTACGGCGGCGACGAGTTTATCCTTTTAACAAAAGCCGAAAACGATATAAAAGCGCTGGTTGCGCAAATAGAAAACGAACTTATAAACCTCAACGAAAAAAGCGAAAAGCCGTACAATATCAGCATTTGCTGCGGATACGATAATTATACTGCCGACGGGAACCAGCCGATAGATGAATTCTTAACTCACATCGATAAGTTTATGCACAAGCACAATAAAGAAAATAGGCGCGTTAGTGACAGAGTCACAGGCGGCATAGATACCGGCAGAGGCAGTCAGATATGATAATATTTGAATACTTTAACACTGCCATTGGCTCATCTATAATAATTCTCATCATTGCTGCGGACTATCTGCGCAAGTATAATACAGATAACTTCCAGCGCAAACTATTGATAGTAATGCTGAGCGCCGTTTTTGTTTCGGCAGTTTTCGATTTTATAGGTTTAACCCTCGAAAGAAATCAGGCAATTTTCCTTATAGTTTTTGGCTTAACGGAACCGCCCGGAGCCGAAATAAATAACACGCTTTACTATGTTTGGTCTATATATCTTATTGCGCGCAACTGCTGTTATTACTATGTAACAGTTTTTATCGATTATTTTGCCCACGGCAATATTTTAAGAACAAAAAAATTCTTTAAAATAGTAACAGTGGTACTGGTGATTTATGCAATCAGCATTATCCCCAACTTTAATCTTGGTTATTACTTTTATATCTCAAGGGACAGCGTTTATATACCGGGCTCCCTTTACCTTCTTCAGGTATTTATAAGCTATCTCCCTATTATATTAATTTTAATTAATGTAAGCCTTGCGCCGAAATACATTAAGCGAACCCAAATTATACTTACCATATTTTTTGTCCTTATTGCAGCTGTCGGAGCGGCAATCGACATCGCACTGAGAACAACAAACCTTATATGGCCATGCGTTACAGCCGCAATATTGTACATGTACTTCTTTATAATAAGGGCAGACGCAAAAATAGACAGTCTGACGGGAATCGGCAACAGAAATAATTTTTATGAATATATAAACAAAATTTCTAAACAGTCAATAAAAAAAGAATATGCCTTTTTAAAACTAGACCTTGAATATCTGGAAGATATTAATAATTCGTTTGGTTATTTAGAAGGCGATAATGCTTTACGTGACACCAGCACAATTATTAAAAGCTGCATAAGGCACACGGATTTTGCGGTACGCTACGGCGGAGATGAATTTATAATTATCACAAATGCCGAAAACGATATTCAGCGTATAATAGACAGAATAATAGAAACAAAGAATGCGCAGAATCAAAAGAGGCTGCGTCCCTATCAGCTTAATATGAAACATAGTTTTGATGTATATACAACTAACTCTGGATGGGAGATACAGGATTTCCTTGGACACCTAGACGGAAAAATGCGGAGTAAAAATGTTTGAAAAACTAACAGGAAAAATCACCGACGCTATGCGTTTTGTTACAGGCAAAGCGTCAATTAACGAAAAAAATATCGAAGACGCGGTAGAAGCGATTAAAATGGCACTGCTCGATGCCGATGTAAACCTGCGTGTTGTAAGACGTTTTGTAAATTCAACGATAGAAGAAGCAAAAGGCGAAAAAGTTCTGCGCTCGGTAGATCCCGGGCAGCAATTTATTAAAATTGTTCATGACAAACTTGTATCGTTTCTTGGAGATGAAGATCCTGCAAGCCGCGCTTTAAAACTTCGCGGTCCTGATGTAATTTCTTCGATTCTTGTACTTGGATTGCAGGGCTCAGGAAAAACCACAAGCGCGGCAAAACTTGCGCTTCGCCTAAAAAAAGAAGGCCGCAAACCTATGCTCATCGCATGCGACCTTACGTCCTGCCGCTATGGAACAGCTGGCTGTACTCGGCGGACAGATAGGTATTCCTGTCCATAAAGAAGAAGGCGCAAAAGACAGCGTAAAAGTTTATCAGAATGCAATCGCGTGGGCAAAAAAGAATATGATCGATACTGTCATCATCGACACGACAGGCCGCATGCAAATTGATGAGCCGATGATGAACGAACTTTCTCGTCTTAAAAATACCGTCAAACCCGATGAAATGCTCCTTGTCGCAGATTCGATGACCGGACAAGCCGCCGCAGACATTGCAAAAACATTTGATGAAAAAATCGGACTTACCGGAGTTATCTTAAGCAAGTTTGATTCTGATACAAGAGGCGGCGCTGCTCTCTCGCTCAAAACCGTTACAGGAAAAGCGCTTAAGTTTACAGGCACCGGAGAAAAACCCGAAGACTTTGAGCCTTTTCACCCTGAGCGCATTGCAGGCCGTATTCTCGGCATGGGTGATGTTGTCAGCCTTGTAGAAAAAGCGCAGGAAGTAATTGACGAAAAAGAAGCGCTGGAACTCCAGAAAAAAATGGAGAAAGAAAACTTTACGCTCGATGACTGGCTCAACCAAATACGCGCAATGAAAAAAATGGGTTCTCTGCAAAAAATGCTGGAGATGATTCCCGGCATGCAGGGACAAATAAGCGAAGATGATATAGACAAAGCCGAATTAAAAAGCCAAGAAGCGATATTGAGTTCTATGACATTTAAAGAACGATATAATCACTTGATAATAGGACCGCCGCGCAGAAGCAGAATCGCAAGAGGTTCCGGAACATCTGTTGCAGAAGTTTCGCGCCTATTAAAAAAGTTCGAAAAAATGCGCGGCATGATGAAAAAGATGGCAAAGGGCAAAGGTATTCCCGGTATGCCGCAGGGAATGCAAATGCCGCCTGGCATGGGTTTTTAGAGTATTATTAACTTTTTAGTTTACAAAACTGATTTTCGATTATTTCCGGTAAAAGGATATATTCTTTTTTCTTGTTCTCAAATATACCAAAATAATAATTATTAAGATTACAAAAAATAATATAATAATACATATAATCAAAAATAACCTAGAATTTATTTCTTTATTGGGCTTATTAATTTCTAAATATTCATATAGATATCCATCAATCCAAACTCTATCTGGTATTCCATTAGAAAAATCAATTATATTACCGTCTTTTGAATCAAAAGGAAAGATAATCATTTGATCATTTATAATAATACTTTCAATATCAAATACTATTCCCGTATACATCCCTAAAAATATTCCGTTTTCTAAAAATAACATAAACTTCCAAGAAGCTCTTTTTGAATCTCCCCAAATATTTACATAATTAGCAAAAATAATATTTTTATTCTCGATTTCCATATTTCCCAATATTTTAAATTCATTATTTTCATTAACAGCAAAAATATTATCATATTCATAAGCACTTTTTTGATAAATATTTTCCTCATCAGAAAACACATTAATTAATAATAATAAAAATATCATAAAAAGAACTATTCTTTTTTTCACGCTTTATTATTCTCTCCAATTTAGTATAATTAATAATTTTGTCAATTTTAATATAACTCCTGTATTATATTGCATAAATTGATTTTGCAATTCATCTAATGTTTGAATAAGAGGCTGGATATTATAATCATTTAATAATTTTGCTTCACTTAAATAAGCCAACTTTTGCAAATCTAATATTTCTGCTAAATCCTCATAAATTGCTTTTTTTATTTCCATTGGATGCTCCTTAATAATTTGGATTAATATTAATAAAAAAACTACCTCTTAAATAATTATGGCTTCTATTAATCTGTCTTTCAATACGATCTTTTATTTCATCTGTATTCAGTACTTGAATACCTTCAGAATTGTATATATTAATCTCAGAAATACTATTTAATATCTTTCTAATATCATCATAAAAATAATTCCCAAAAGCATATAATAACATTATATCTCTATGACTTGATACTAATACCATTTTTCCAATAATATCCTCATTAATTATAATGTTTGATTCAACTAATGGAGATGTTCTTATCATTATGTACATATCTCTTTCTGAGGAATTTCTTATATATAAGACAATATCAGGACCTCCGCAAAATGCAATAGAGGCATTAAAAATGAAAATAAAAAATAATATTTTCTTAATAATTAACTCCTTTTTAATATAAAAACTAAATAATAAAATGATCCTTTATTACATTTTTATTATTATTAATTGGATGTACCAATATTTTTATTTTCTCGCCTTTTTCATATATTTTTGAACTTTCATATTTCGGTACCGCACTGCCTCTTTTGAAAATATTATTATTAATTTCATAGCTGTATTCTATCCTGCCTCTGTCTCTTTCATAAAAAACATTAAATATTTCTGCTTCCAATTCTAAACCATTGTCTACAAAATATTTTCCTGCTCTAATTCTGAAAATAAACCATACTAAACATAATAACGAAATAGATCCAAAAATAATACCTAATATCATCTGAAAAAAAGGATCTTCACTAAAATCTATAAGTCCATCTCTTTTTGTAAGCGCTATACCAAAAACAGAAACACCAATAAAAGCAGCTAAAAATATTGCAAAACCAATTAAACTTAAAAATGTAAAATAATCATTTTTTATTTGCTTTATAAAAGAATATTGCCGATCCATTTCATTTCTCCTTAATATATAAAGTTATTATTAATAATATCAAGCAAAATTTACAGTATTTTCTAAAAAATTAATCCCAAAAAACGACTTTATTGCGTCCTTCATTTTTTGCTTTATAAAGCGCTTTGTCTGCATGCATAATGGCTTTATTAATATCATATTCAATAATCTGCGCTATACCAAAACTCGCAGAAGAATCCAAACTTACGCCTTCGTATTCAAATTTTTTATCACATAAGCTTAATCGCAAACGTTCTGCCATATCTATTATGCTTCTTTTATTTATCCCTGATAAATATATAATAAATTCTTCTCCTCCATAACGCGCAAAAATATCATAAGGACGAATAATTGTTTTTATACGTGAAGTTGTTTCTATCAAAACATTATCACCAATATAATGACCGTGTATATCGTTTATACTTTTAAACCTATCAAGATCGAAAAGTATCACAAAACAATCTTCATTTGTACGGCGAATTCTGTCAATATCTATTTTTGTACTTTCCATAAAATGACGTCTGTTATAAATTCCAGTTAATGAATCGCATTTTGCCATGCTTTCCAGAACAAATCCCATTTGCTTTAATTCTGTATTGTTTTGTACTACAAAAAATACAAGAAGACTAATAAAAAAACCTGCAATTATAATAAGCAAATTTTCAGGATAACTGTACCACATTCTAACCGGCCATACTCTCAAGTACCAGTCGGCATTTATAATGGGAATATGTTTTTCGATAAATCGGGGATTTGATCCTGCGTATTCATAGTCGCTCACTATAACTTGTTTTTCTCCTGTATCAGGGTTTATTCTCCATAATTCATAGGCAAACCCTTTAGTATTTAAAATACTAAGTTCGGCGCCGTCTAAAGCATGCGGAAATCTTAGCGTAACTGAAACTAATCCCCAAAACCTTTGTTTTTCATCTGGGGTATCAATAAATACAGGTAATCTGCCGACCAAAACTTCGATGCCTTGTGCGGATAAAAACGGACCGCCAAGCACTAATCTTCCGGTATTTATTGCAGTAATTGCTTCTCTATTACCGGCGTTTTCGGCAAAAAAATTCAATCCAAGAACTGCACTGTTGCCTTCTATTGGATACACATTTGAAACAATACCATCAGGAGCAACAAGAATATTTAAAATTGAAGGGTCATCTACTATAGAAGGAGCGAATCGATCAAAATTATCAAGATTACCATCCTCCAGTATAACCATCATTGAAAGCGAGTTTGTTTTATAAAGAAGTCTAGAAATTACTTCATTAATACGATTAGTTTTTTCTAGTATTAGATGTTCCATCTGGAGCTTCTCTATATTTTCCCTGTTTATAATTGTCATAATAATTACAGAAAAACAAAGCGTTAGAGAAATAAAAAAAGATAAAATTGCAAAACTTGACAGCTTTATTTGTTTTTTTCCATATATTATGCCTTTCATTTTTAAACAACTCCTTACGAATTGGTAGACATTACAAAAATACTATAATCTCAAAAATGCATTAGAAGTAAAATGATGTCCGATAATTCCAATTTCTTTTGTCCCTCTTGGCACAAATATAGCAACTGTTTCTGTAGATTCGCCATTTTCATATACGTTATTATAAACAAATGTATAAGTTGTTCCCGATCCAGAAGTACTTAAATTTGATCTTATATTCCAAGATGTTAATTTTACAGAAACTAACTCTCCAAGAATTGCATGTATTCTATTAAGTAAGTCATTCCATTCTTCTTTACTTGTATCTGTATACATTGTTTCTGAATAAAATGATTCGATTAGTTTAAAATCATATTGTTTTACATTTTCAAAATATTCATCCATATATGCTATAATATCATCTCTAGAAACCCTATCTTGATTATTCCCGCCACATGATAATAAAAGAACAGTAATTCCTATGATGATTATTTTATTAACCATATCCTTCTCCTTATAGCATAATATTATAATATATTAAAATTAATGTCAAGAAAAATAATCAAATATATTATACTTTATACTTTATAATTTTTTTACTAACTTATCAATAATTTTAATTATATTACAGCCTAAATAAGTGTAAGATTATTATTGTAATATTTTGAGTATAGGCTGGCCTAGAAGCAAGCTAGAGCCAAATGCTCTTAGGCAATTGACTTAAAGCCAGCCGAAAAGGTGAAAGTACGCAGGCAGTGCTAATCATGAGTTATGTGCTGGTTTTGCGCATTTTATATTTCATTTTCTCTTAATAATATTATTTTTAATAATATATCTTCAAGATTTCTTCTACTATCAATTACTAACATTATATAAATAAGATTATTTTCAATTTTATATATTACACGCCAATAATCTACAATTATTTCACGATAAATATAATATCCATATTTTTCCAATTCTGGAACAGTTCGATAAAGAGTAGGGAATGTTTTTAATTTTTCTACATTTTCCTCTATTTTATCTAAAACTTTTATAGCATAAATTTCATTTGTTTTTGCAATATAATCAATGATTTCATTAATATCATCTCTTGCAGGCGAAGCCCATTTTATGTCATATTCTTTATCCATTTTTTTTACCAATTTTTTTTCTTAATTCAGAAAATACTTGGTTATTATCATATACTTTACCTTCACGAATAGCTTTTTCCGAAAATTGCAATAATTTCATTAAAGATAATGCGTTAACCATATCCTGATAAGATTCAATGTCTAAAAATACTCCTTTTGCCTCACCATGCTGGGTAATAATTATTGGATTTTTATTTTCATTTATATAATCCATCATTTCTGCCGCATTAGTTTTTATATAAGAAATTGGTTTTACATCCTGTTTTAAATTTACATTCATATATTCCTCCTAATTTAACTAGTACTTTAATAATACATTATAAAGCCTATTTTGTCAACTGTTTAAGAGGAATTTTTATTAATTATTACAAAGATCATATGAAATAGCTTCACGCAGGGCTCACAGGGTTTAATTTGGAGGATACTGTCAGGTAATTACTATGTTTGTACAGATGAAGTAAGGGCGTACACCATTATTTAATTTCTATTCTTATTATGTTTTCTATATAACTTTCCTAATATTTTCTTTTTTTCATAATTCACTCCATGAAATTTTATATATAATAATGAACTAATTAAAAATGCAATAAATATTGTTATTATGTCAGAAATATCTTTTGTAATTATTTCATAAATAATACTCAATATTGTTATTATTGATGTATATAAAAAATAATAATATTTATCTTTAAACCAAATTACATATATAAATATATAACCAAATAATACAAATAAAGCGTTTGGAAAATTATAAATAATAATTGATGATAATTTTAAATCTATATTTTGAAAAATAGAATAATTAAAATTAATAAGTTCCAGCCATCTGAATAAAATTATATTTGGCGATCTAAAGCATAGATATATTAAACCACCAAAAAATAATAATAAACAAGCTATTATTGAAAATATAATTTTTCTTTTCATAATTATAAATTATATCATGAATTATATATTGTCAAGCTCAATTTCGCTTAACAATCTTTAAATACAACTCTTAAACTTTACTGCAAGTGCAAAACATCACAAAGGCGCAGAGTTCCAAAAATGCATTCTTGCGCTGATTGTGTGTTAGACTGTGACAAAGCACCCTGTTACTTCACATTATATTTTCATAATTAATATATTTATAATGATTACTATTTTTACATACTTTTATTTCTTCGATATCAAATATATTTGATTTAATTTTTTCTTTAATTATTTTTTCAATTTCTGGATTTAATATTTTTAGATCATTTGTTATAATTTCATACACTATAACTAAATCAATTCCAGTATAATCATGTACAATTTTATTTCTAAATTCTTTTATTTGTTTCCACTCGATATTGGAATATTCCTTTTTTAATTTTTCAGAAATTTTTGATACATTTTCACCAATATTTGCTAATAATGTTAATGAAGCATTTAAATTTAATTGTTCATTCTTCTCAAATAATTCATCTGCGTCATTTATTTCTTCTGTATATTTCCATATTCTTCCAATATATTCTAAAATATTAAATAAATACATTAGATCATTTTTTCATTGGGTAACATATATCATATCCTTTCTCGCACGATATAAAACTATTGGATTTGCATATTTTTTTAACATTATGTCCACTTCTTTTTTTGTAATAATTTCAAGATCATTTTTTAATGGTATTAAATTTTTTATATTATAATTATCCAAATCTATATAAAAATCAATATCATTGGCTTTTTCACCTCTTGCAAAAGAGCCAAAAATACCAATTTTATCTAAATTGTATTTTTTGAGTAAATTTTCATTCTTAATTGCCTGTTTTAAGGCATTTATTGCTTCAATATTCACAGATATTATTATATGATATTAAATAAAATATGTCAACTATAGTGTATACTTTTTTATACACCTTCATTTTCGGGGTATTTCGCTTAACTCTCTAGACATAACCCTCAATCTTCACTATGGGAGCTACCTAGCCAACCGTAACCCGAGCCTACTTTTGACGGCGAAGCATAAATAATCCTGTTAGGCGATGGCTGCACATTTCTAATTAAAAAATAATTCTAAATATTCTCTTGGTTTTATTATTTTAATATTATTATATTCTCTTAATACCAATAAATCCTCATCTCCAGTTATAATAAAATCACAATTTCCATCAACTGCACATTGTAATATTTTATTATCATCTATATCTCTACTAACTTCTGGAATATTCTTAGATATTATTTTTATTGAGTAACTTTCAATTATTTTTATATATTCATTAATTTCATTTTTATTTACTTTATATTTTTTCTTTTCCATTACAGATACTATTTCATTCAAAATCTCATCAGTAATAAATAATTCATCTAATCCTTTTGTAATCCTATCAAAAACTTTCCTTGGATTTCCTGCCCAATAAAATGATGAAAAAAATATGTTTGTATCCAATACAACTCTCATTTATTTTTTCTATACTCTTTTATATCATTAATAATATCCTCTTCAGTAAATTTATTTTCTTTTGCTATTTTTTCCCCGTATGCATATAATTCTTGTAGTTTTTGTTTACGATTTATATACATCTTAATAGAGTTATATATTAAATCCGTACGTGTAAGGGATTCATTATTTGCGAAATAGTCAATTTGCCTAATAAAATCATCTTCAAAAGCTAAATTTACAGTTGCTAAAGCCATATATACCTCTATATATATAATCATATATATTTCAATTTATGTCTATAGCCTAATAAATATACTTAATAATATTTAAGTGTATACTTTTTTATACACCTTCATTTTTCGGGGTATTTCACATTACTATTTATAAACGCAACCCTACAACCACCCGCTACATGGAGCGATTAGCACCTGAGGCGACTTTGGCAACGTTGTTTTTAGATATCTCATATGCCTTTCATTATTATGTATGACGCAAATAAACAACCTATAATAAGACTAATGAATCTTATTGACGATACAATAAGATTTTCTAATAAATTATTTTTATTAAATAATTTATCATACCCAATTATATAATTAATAATAATTACAATTAAAAACCCTAACGTTCTATTTATATCTCTAAATACTATAAATGTGCATGGAATTAATATTGCAGAAGCAATAATTAAAATATATTTTGGAATTTTACCAAAGATATTCGGAACATATGCTAAAAACAAAGTGTAAAAAAACATAATTCCAAATAATATTGCAAATACAAACGCCGCTGTAAGCAGTTCTCCCGGCAAACCATCTGTGTCAAATATTATTTTTAATGGTATTACTTTTATAAAAACCAAAATACAAAATAAAAGAATAATTAAAAATGGAATTTTAATTATTCTTTTATCACACCAAGAATCTTCATCATTAAAACTTAAAAAAAACCTGCGCTTCTTCATATTAAATCACTTTTTATTATTTCATATATAAAATCATATTCCTGTGCTTTAAAATCTTCAAAATTCTCATACTTAGATGACCAGTCAAAATCATCATAACTAAAATAGTTATGCCATACAACTCTATCACCAGCTATAAGCTCAAATTCATCGTTTTCGATCTGTATTATAATATTGCTCTTTGCAAATAATCGCGTGACACCAACAGCAGTTTCAAATATTCCCTCGAATGTTTCGTTCCTAATAAATATAAAATATATATCTTTCATTTCTTTTTTGTTTAAATTTAATGTTTTATTGCTTTCTAAGATATATTTTGAATGAAATAAATCAGCGCCTTCGTCAAAATTTATACCAATAATTATTACTTCGCTATCTTTTCCGTTATTAATAATTTCTAGTGTTGTGTTAAGGTTCAGATAAAAACAATTAGAAAATAATAAACTAAAAACAGCCAATAAAACAAAATATCTTTTATGTTTCATTTTATTCTTAAATCTTATTTGCTTTTACCCAGGCAACTATCTCGTCGACTTTGCCAAAAACCAAACCGGTAACAGTATCCGCACAGCCGTAATAAATCGCAATCTTTCCCGTGTCTTTGTCAGCGAGAGCCGCGACAGGAAACGTAACATTGGGAACATCACCGGCAATTTCATAAATTTCGCGGGGATTAATCATATAAGGGCGCGGGCGCGCGATTACTTTCCATGGTTTTTCCAGATCCATCAAGGCTGCGCTGAATGAATAAACAAAACCATTACAGCTTGTCAGTACTCCATGATAAAAGACAAGCCAGCCCTCGGTTGTTTCTATCGGACAGGGACCTGCGCCGATTTTTGTGCTTTGCCATCCGCCGCTGGGAGCCATTACATGGCGGTGCTTGCCCCAGTAAATTAAATCCGGACTTTCGGAATAAATAATATCGCCAAACGGCGTATGCCCAGAATCACTCGGACGGCTGTACATTGCAAAGTTATTTCCAATCTTGCGGGGGAAAAGCACACCGTTGCGGTTAAACGGCATCATTGTGTTTTCCATCTGATAGAATTTTTTAAAATCAAAAGTGTAGCCCAAGCCGAGGCAAGGACCGTGGTAGCCGTTACACCAAATAATGTAATAACGGTCTTCTATAAAAATTACGCGGGGGTCGTATTTATATTCAGAATCAGGTAATTCAGGATCAGTTTTGATAAACTTTATAGGTTCATCATCAATAACCCAGTTGATTCCGTCTTTACTTCTCCCCGCGTTTATGTCCATATGACGCGCAGTATCATCGCACCTAAAAACGCCTGCAAACCGGACACCTTCGGAGTCTACACCTTCGGAGTCTTCTTCGAAAGGAACAACAGCGCTGTTAAAAATGCTGTTACTCCTTAACGTTAAATCCCTGGGAATAATAGGATTCTTTGAATACCGCCACATAACTTCCTTTTTAGGGTCGCTGTTTGACGGCCTATCTTCCCACGGGATATTAGGCAAGCTGCATCCATTTACGATGATACTACTCACAAAAGTTACCTTGTGTTTGCGTCAGCAATAAGAGCATTCCATGTCTGGGATACAGCTTCGATCAGCTGAGCTGGTTCGCCGTCATGTCCCCAAATCTGCCATGCAATGTTGCCGCGCTGTAAACCAGGTACGTGTAAGTGGTATTTCCACTGCCACAGTCTCTGGTCGCGGATTAATGCGATTGTTTCATCAACAGCTCTTCTGTCTCTGTAGAATGAATAATGTTCAAGTCTCCAGTTTTCATCGATTGGTGTTACCCAAGCCTGAACTGCCCAAAGAATCGCGTCAACCTGAGCGTCTGTAAATCCGCGAGCCGGAATAACCATTACGTTTTCATCGTTAAATACTACGTAATTATTACCGGGAGCTCTTGGACCCTTGGGAGGAAGTACCATACCCCAATCGTCTCTCATGTTGCGAAGATCGTTTGTAGCAAGATACTGCTGGTCAATTCTCATAGCTACTCTTCCGTCATTAAATTCAGGAATGTGCCAGTTCCATGCAGCACCGTCTGGTTTCGGCTTCATAACGCCTGCGTCTCTCAGTCTCATATAAAAGTTAACAGCTTCGATAAATGCAGGTGTATTTGTTGCGTTAAAGAGGCGGCCGCTTCTGTCTCTGCCGACATAGTTTGCACCGTTACTTGAAATTAATGCGTCAAGAATTTCTGTAGAAAGGTCAGCAGGCATAGCGAAAGTATCAATTACACCTCTGTTTCTTGTATCTCTTGTAAGCTGTCTGCAGATCTGAAGAAATCTGTCCCAAGTCCACTGTCCGTTTCTCTGAAGATCGTAAGGAAGGTTAGGATCAAGTCCTGCTTCTCTGAACAATCTCTTGTTCCAGAAAACAACTGCCGCGTGCTGGCTTCCGCCGTATCCGTCAGCAAATGCAAAAGTTCTGTTGTTAAATGTAAAAGCTTCTGTTACAGATCTGTTCCATTCAACAGGAGTTGTTGCAGTCCAGTTAACACCTGCCTGCCTTGAGCGGTTTCCTACAGGATACAGAAGGTTCTGGCGGTATAAAGCCATTGCCCAGTCCGGCTGAAGACGGAATACTGTAGCCGCAGGTCTTCCTGCCATAATCGACGTAGCTGCAACCTGTGACATTTCGTTCCAGCTTGCAATGTTTCTTTCTACCATCGAAAAGCTGTATTGAGCTAACAGTCTTTTGCGGTAGTCAAGCTGTCTTTCCTGATAATCGCTGCCTGTCCACTGATTGGTGGGCGGTGTTCTGGTAGTATTATAGTCAAACCACCAAGTGCCGATTGTAATGTTCATCCCTCTGATTGTAGTGCGAACTGCATTGGGTGCGTCGGGAACTCGTTGAGCAAAAACTGCTGCGCTAAAAAACATTGACGCAAGTACAAGACATGCTATCATGATTTTTTTCTTTGACATCTTTTCCTCCATAAAAATTAATATATCTCAAGCGTACTGCCGCAACGCGGCCGCGCATTGAAACCTACCTATAAATAACCCAATTAATAACCTTTGGGTTACATCTTTATACCTGTTTGGCTCAGGGATTCTACGAACGCCCTTTGCGCTACTAGGTACAGAATAATTAAAGGAGCAAGGCACATAAGCATACCTGTCGCTATCATTGCTTGCACATACCCTGTAGGAGCAGTCGAAGCAACAGCCGCGCCTGTAACAGAATTGATATTTGCCCACCATTGGGTAATTCTTTCTGCAATAGCGCTTAAGTTTTTTGACAGCATTCTGTAGTTTGCAAGGAACAATGTAGAATAGAACGAATCTGTCCATTGCCAAACAAACGAGAAGAGAAAGCATGATGTAAGCATTGGACTTGCGTCAGGAAGCATAATCCTTATAAATGTTTTGAATCTTCCGCAGCCGTCTACCCAAGCCGCTTCTTCGAGTTCTTTTGGCATGCCTCTAAAATACTGCCTTAAAAGGAAGATATAAAGCCCGCTCTTTAATCCCATACCGGTAGCAGAAAGCAGCCAATATCCATAAACACTGTTAAGCAGGTTAACCGGCTCTCCTGTTATAAGCCGGAAAATACCGAATATATCGAAGAAGTGGAAATTTAAATAAAGCGAAGCCATAATAGTCTGCGGCGGAATAATAATCATCAGCATAACGCAGAAAAACCAGAAGTTTTTAAGAGGAAACTTATACCTCGCAAAACCGTAAGCGGCAAGAGTACAAGCCGCAATCTGTAATATCGAACTTACAGTAACTATACTAAAAGTCTCGACAAGGGCACGCCAAAAATCCAACAGGTGCGCTGCTGTTTCATAATTTTCTGTAGTAAAATTCCTTGGTATACTTATTACAGTACTGTCATACAGATCCTGCTCTGCCATAAAACTGACGCTCAATTTATCAAGAAGCGGCTGAATAATAAGAAAACACAGCCCAAAGAGAAGAATTGCGCGGCAAATCTTAAACACTATTTCCAGCGCTTTTTTCTTTTTATGGTAGTTACGGGAGATATTGCCCCAATTGGCAGTACGCTCTTTATCGGTATAAATGTCATCACTCATAGTAGTATACCCTCCTAGAAATTATTGCCATTACAATTCCGATAATCGCAATTACAGAAACAAAGTAAACCCAAGCCATAGCTGTTCCAAAACTAAAATTCATCATCTTTCTTATCGCCGTATCAATCTTGTCCATAACACGGTTATCCGTTCTGATAAAATAATCAACAACGCTGTAAACAATATTTACAAGAATTAAAGAACTTACCATAGGGAAAGTTATTTTCCAGAAACATTCCCAAGATGTCGCGCCTTCGATTTTTGCGGCTTCGAACATACTGGGCGGAATCGTCTGAAGCGCAGAAAGGAAGATAATAATCTGAATACCAGAAGCCATCGCAATATTATAAATCTGATTTATAATCATAAAAATGTACTTCATAAAGTCGCTTGCCGCGCCTTCTGCGACAAGAATGTCTTCCAGCACTTTAGTGACAGAAGACTTCATTAAGTTTCCTTCTTTGATGATCTCTGCCATACTGTTTAAAAGCGAGTTGTTTGTTTCCAGTCCAATCATAACGCCGGATGATAAAATTACCGGTAAAAAGAAAATCGCGCGGACAAAACCTCTTGCTTTAAATTCCTGGTTTAATATAAGCGCAACAAACAAGCTAAAAATGATAATTGCAGGAACTATAAGCGCCATACGCAGCATTTCTTCTACAAGGAATCTGTTAAACTCATGGTCAACTGCAACAACACGATGAAGGTTTTCTATGCCGGTAAACTGCATCGTAAATCCGTAATTTTCGTTGTCGATTCTAACATCGCTGAATACCATCTGCAGGGATTCTACAATGGGTAAAAACATAAACGACAAAAAGCCGATAATGAAGGGAAGCAAGAACAAGTATCCTACAACCGCGTTCCTGCCTTCCAGCGTCAACGAAAATTTATTATTTTTTTTAATAAAATACATTTTTCCCCCTGCCTTACCTTAGTACTATGTAGCTGTTTGCGTTAACATTATTACCGTTATAATTCCATGCATTATCGCTTGCATTAACAACTACTCTGGTTCCGTCTTGATAAACGGTAACTGTTACATCCATTGATAAAATTACATGGTTTACAATACGCTGGTTATACAAATGACCTAAATCCGCAGAGAGCCGCTGATACAGATCGTTTGCATCCCCTATCCATTTTGCATATTCATTGGCATAAAACTGCCTGTATTTAGTTTCCTGCAATAGTGCAGTTTCTTCTGTCATAAAACTAAAATACAATCCGGCGCCGCTTTCGATTGTCTTTAAAAGATTCTTTGTATAATCTTCTGCAAGATTGATAGCTCTGCCTGTATAAGGAACAAGCCCATGTAAAACAATAGGAAGAAACGGAACCGAAGCGTCAGTAACACAGAAGTTTTGGTCTTCTATAATCATGTCGGTGATCATGCTTGCCCACGGAGCGGAATATACAAATCCGGCATTTACCATGATTTTATTTCCGTTATCTGTCATTTTTTCGAACTGAGCCTGCCTCAATCTCATAGAAGCTTCGCGGCTTATATGGCGTCTTTCGTTATAATCTCCGCCAAGCCTTGATCCCATATTCCTAAACGCAATATTTGTTAATCCCAGATCTGCGGCTTTGGGCATAAAATTATCTATCATTCTTATAGAAACAGCAGGACGCGCAAGATAATTTAACTTACCCCAATTCTTGCGTTCTCCAAACCAGACAAAGCTAAAAGGATAACGCTGAACTCTTTCGCGGTTAACATAACGGGCGGCATCGCTGTAGAGATTAAATCCGCTAAACGCGCCTGCATCCCTCATAAACATAAAATCAACTTCCGGGAATATATCAAAGTTGTTTCTTTGAGCAGTTTGAGTTATGTTTTTAAAATCATTTTTTGAGCCGAGCTGTCTAATAAGCCTGATTTTTGACGGAACAGTATGATCTACACTGCGGTTAAACCAGCCGCTCAGCTTAATCTGTACGTTTTTCCAGCCAAAACCTGCTAAGTCATTAATTATACCCGTAGTTTCGTTATAAGAAGTTAACTTTAACGGAAGATCCATAGGAATACCAAAACGGTGCTGTGTTTTATTAACAGCGCCGATAATTTCTACAGCTACGGGAATACCGCTTGTATTGGGTCTGTTATTAAGCGCAGGATACCTGTTTAAAAGCCAACTGCGGTATTCATTTGCCATACCTACATAACCGGGCGATTCGCATGGTATATAACGTAAAGTTATACTTTCGCCTGCCGGCAGAGCAGTTTCGTATAAAAATACATTTCTTTGGTTGCGGCCTTCGATATTCATAAGCGCGCCGTGAACCAAATCAAAAATTGGATACACGATATTGTAAGAGCTGTTGCGTTCGGAAATATCCGCGCGAATACTTGCGTATGCCGAACCTTCTTCTATTATGCAGAATAATGCATTACCGTTTTTATGAACTCCAAATCCGGGGAACAAAGCTTTGTTATCAGTAACAACTTCGTTGCGGGGCATTGCTTCGTCATGACCGTAAACAGGAATAACATACGGAACCTGATTATGCTTTCCGTTATTAAAGTTAATTATAGAACCGCTTCCGTCAGGTACAAGCAAGTAACCGGTATCTTGGGTAGTGCCCGCTCCCATAAACGGAAGAAGGGTAAGTTCTTTTATCGGGTAAGCCGCGCGGTATCCGATTCTGCTGAACGGCACATTGACAACAAGAGATCTGCCTTCGAGTTTATAGCGCAATGTTATGCTAAACGCAGGTTTAACATCTCCGCCGGTTAATTCATAACGCATAGAATCTTCTATAAAGTTATCCAGCGTATAACCTGCAAGCTTAAATTGTTCTTCTGCAATATCTTTTATATAGTCTGGAGCCTGCGTGCGCATTACATACATTTTTATATGCGCGAGTTCGGGGTAGTCCTGAAGAAGCCTGCTTCTGTTATCATTTAAGCGCAGATTGTTAATATCATAAAAACGATATGCGGTTTCGACAATTCCGCGTTCTTCCCATTCCATCCGATCAAGATATGTGAGCATTCTTTCTTCTGACATTGCAGGCGGAATACGATGAGCGCGCGCAAGATCGCCGACTGTATAATTAACTTCTAAAACGCCGTCAGTAACATCAAACTCAAACGCTTTTCTTTCGACGCTGAACATACCGGATTCCAGAGTCATACCTACGCCTGAGTTATCCGCGTATTCCAGCGCAAGCTGCGATTCCATCAGCTGCCTTGTAACAACATCCGCAAGCGGGTCAGCGGAAGGATCAGCGGGATTGGTACGCCACTGAACGCCGGTCTGTTTATCTGTAAGAACAACTTCCGCTGTCTTTGGAATAAACCGCAAGTGCAGATATTCGTTTTCTATAATGACATCAGGAACAACTTCGCCTTCTTCTACGAGAAAATCGTATGTCATTACCGGGTTTGGTCTCGCTGTCCTTATATCACAGGAAACAGCCAGAAAAATTACGGAAAATATTAATAAAAGCCAACCTGTCTTTTTCACCTGCCCCCCTTTATATCAACCTGAACATTATTTCTTTATACAGCGACACAAAGTAAGCAAAAGCGTCGCTTATAAGACTAAAAAATATAACAAAGATAAATACCATTACTCCCATTCCAACAACTGTAAGCAGACTGGAAAGCAGCGTTTTAATAAGACTGTAATCGTGAACCATCATCATTGCAGAAAGTAAAAGTATACCAGTCCAAACAGCGGCAAAGCCAGCCAGTACCCAGTAAATTGCGCCTTCTTCGTATGTGATAACCTGACTTAAAAAAATCATCACAGAATTAATCATTACATAAGGAGTAAGCGCATAACAGACAGACATGTAGATTTCTTTCATTCTGCCTTTGCCGTCCATAAGAGTTGTAAGACTCCAGTTTGCGACTGTCCATAATCCAACAGGAAGCAGAATACGCATAGCTACAATGATCGAATTAAAGTACTCCATGTTAACGGTAATAAATTGAAAATTTGTCAGCGTCTGCCTAAGGACTTCGATAATAACCGCAAGAGCAATAATCACATTGGCGGCTGCCATAGAACCGCGTTTTTCGCGTGTTAAGTCCCAAAAACCGTCAAGCGGATGAGTAATAACATAAAGAGAATATTTTAAGGTTTTCCCAAGGTGTTCCCACCATACTTTTGTAGCGAGATATTTCATGCTTCTATAATCTCCTTGACAGTTTTTATAGAGAGTTTAACAATGCCGGGAAGGAATACAATTATACCCAAAGAAAGAAGCATCCACCAAAGATTTTCTTCCATCCATTGTTTGCGGTAAAGCTGGAATGCTTTTCCGTATCCTTCGCGGTAATGTTTTAATTTGTAATATCTCATCGCCTTTAGATAATCGCCCTGCCTGAGCGCGGCTCTGCCGATACCGATATACGCAAGATCATAATTGCCGTTCATTTTAAGAACTTCTTCCCAAACTTCTGCCGATGATTCATAACGGCCTGCTCTATATTCGTTTAATGCAAGGTTAATCATCTCACCGTATTTGGTAAGATCAAACCTTGTAATAGCTCCGGTTCCGGAATCCAGCGCATAAAGCGCATAACCCATTCTGTCTATTGCAGCCGGCTGATCAAATCTGCCTTCGCGGTTACCTTTACTGCCAAACGCGTATAAAAGGTTTCCCTGAAAGTCATACATAAATATTCTTCCGCGGTTATTATCAAAGCATGCATACGAATCATTATCAAAAGCTACAACATCAAAAAACCTCGAAGGACCGGAAATATTAGCGGCAGTTCCAAAAGTTAAATCGCCTACAGGTTTTTCGTAACCATTGCGGATTAAAATATCCTGCCCCATTGCGTTAAGACGGCGTACAGGTTCTGTCTGACGTGTAGCGTTTGTAACATAAATAAATCCGTCTTTATCAAGGGCGACATTACTGTATTCTGTCGGAATAAAAAGTTCCATATTTTCAAGCTGTTGGCGGGTAGAAACCAGCTTCCATGCATAGTCAATAATATTAATAACTACTCTGTTAGCGCCCATATAACCCGAAAACTCCCAGCGGTTATCAAACTCCATAAGACCTTTGTTGATATTGCGCGCCTGAACAAAGACACGGTTAGCAAAATCTACAACCAGTTTTGCAGGAAGAAATTCGGTATGTTCATCAAAGCTTAAATCGTCAGGTTTTGTAATCTCATGGATAAAGTTCCAGTTGTGGTCGAGTATCAACACACGCTGGTTATTCATGTCTGCAATATAAAGATCGCCGTTTCTGTTCTCAAAAATATCCATCGGGTTATTAAAATACGACCGTTCGCCGTTAATCATTACAAAGGAAACATTCGATGTAACTACGTGGCTTCCGTCTTCCCGTACTTCGATTCTAAGAATACGATTGTTGCCGGAATCACAGACATAAATGCGGTTGTCACGGATAAATAACCCCTGCGGATCCCTTAGATGACCTACGCCGAGAGATGTGCCGAGAATGTAAGCGCTGACACGATACGCATCCGGCGAAGCTACCTGCTCCCGCCAAAAGTCATAGTTGTAGGTATAGTTTGTCGGCGAGGAAAAAACCGGAACTGCCGAAAGGCAGAATACCAGAAGCAATAAAACAAAATAATTTTTTTTCATTCTTTTATCCCCGAACTTGCCATCGTCTGTAAAATGTTACTTTGGGCAAATATAAACATTACAAGCGGTACGATCATAATAAAGAGCGAAACCGCAGCTCCAACACCGGCGCGGGCAACACCACCCATAATAATCTGCCCAAGCGCATACGGCAGTGTCTTTAATTGTTCTGAATATATAAAGACAGACGCCCTTGCGTTCCATAAGTTTTGAACAGAAAAAATCATAACTGTAAGCCAAGCGGGTTTGATCATAGGAAGAATAATATAAAGGAAGATACGGAACTCTTTTGCTCCGTCTACCTTTGCCGCCTCCAATAGCGTATCAGGGATTGTGTCTATAAACTGTTTTAACAAGAAGAATCCGATAGGCATAGCGAACGCCGGAATAACTACAGACAGGAACGTATCAACCCATCCGAGACTTGCCATAATCAAGTAGTTTGGAATCTGCGTTACATAACCTTGGAACATAAGAGTAATAATAACGCCCTGAAAAAATATCTTTGCTCCGGGGAACTTGTACTTAGAAACAACAAACGCTCCCATACTCGCAAAAATAATAAGACCTACGGTTCCGACAACAGTGATAAACACAGTGTTAAAAATATAACGTGAGAATGTAACCCACGATTTACTCATAAGAATAAACAGATCCTGAAAATTGTTCATCGTAGGACGTTCTACAAACAGACGCGGAGGGAAAAGGAAAATTTCGTTTAATGGCTTAAAAGCATTGTTAATTGCAAATACAAGAGGATAAGCAAAGAACAATCCAAAGATCGTGAGTATCGTTATAATAAACGCGTCGCCGCCGTACGAACGGTTGAGCCTTTTGCCGCCAATTAGTTTTTTTATCTTCTTCATATGCGCCCCTTAAGTTCCTACTCGTTTTAGCATTTTCTGGATCAAGTAATTACAGACAATCATTGTAAAGAACAATATTGTCGCAATAGCCGAAGCATATCCCATCTCAAAACGGATCGAACCGTAGTCAATGAGATGGTTTACAACCGTATGTACGGCATAGTCCGTACTTGGGAACCCGGCAAGCGCAATTGTAACATCAGCCACCCCAAAAGACTGTGTAATCGCCATAACCGCGCCGAACATTAACATCCCCTTCATATTTGGTAAAGTAATATACCATAGTTCCTGCCAGCGGTTAGAAATACCGTCAACAAGACCAGCTTCGTATAAAGTAGGATCGATAGTAGAAAGACCCGCAAGGAACGCAAGGAAGCCTGCGCCCAAGCTCATCCATAAAATAACAACAAGCATAACCGGCATCATAAACTTTGGATCCGTCAGCCAAAGCACCGGCTGATCCAAAAGACCAAAGAACATTAAAACGCCGTTTATATAACCGTAAGCGTCGCCGGAGAATATCAATGCCCATATAAAGAATACAGAGCCCGAAATTGAAGGCGCATAGAAAACAAGCGTAACAAAGGCGCGGACATAACGCGGCAGTTCGTTAATAAACCATGCAAAAAGGAACGCCATAATATAACCGATAGGTCCTGTTATAGCCGCCATAACAAATGTATTTTTCATCGAGATTAAAAATACATCATCCGCCAAAAGCAGATTTATATAGTTACGAAGCCCGATAAACTTGGGCGGTTCCAAAACGTTAAAGTATGTAAAACTAAAAAACACAGAGATAACAACCGGAGCGACAAAGAAAAGAATAAAGACAACAGCATAAGGCGCAAGAAACATGTAGCAAACCCTATGCTTGTAAATTTCTCTTGCGCGGCTTTCGTCTCTCGCCTTAACTTTGGCAATATACCTTGAAAGACTCATTTTTCCCCCTATTCCAGACCAAATTCCAGTCGTTTTTTCATCAACTCATCATTGATAGTGATGGTATAATCCAACAAGGTTTCCCGTGTATCCTGACCTTCGTTTAAGATACGGCGCGCGGCGTTAGTTATATGACGGCTTACAAAGTAACCGCCGGGAACTTCCGGAACACCGACTGCCCACGAACGCTGTTCATCAAGAACTGCCATTTGTTCAGAACCCCAGGAGAGCTGTCTGAACGCTTCATAGTTGGCAGTAGGATAGCGCGCCGCAGCGCCCATAACGCTTTCCAGCTCACGTCCAAACCTTAACTGTGTTTCCGAACTGACCCACCACTTCATAAATTCCCACGCAAGGTCTGGGCGCTTGGATTTGCTAAAGATCATAGAAGCAAGCGTACCTGTAGAAACAGAACGGTCTATAGTACCGTCAGGTTTTCTTAAACCCGGCACTCTCGCAAAACCCCAAAGACCGCGAAGCTCAGGCGCAAAAACTTCTAACGTGTTAAAGTTAGTATAGTCCGCAAACGCAAGCGGCATTTCGCCGGTGCGGAAGCGGTTAACAAAGTTATAAACAACCGGAGCTTTGTAGTGCGTAAAGAACTTTGTATAAACATCAAAAGCTTCGATTGCTATTTCGCTGTCAAGAAGAGTGCGTGAGCCATTTTCGTTATAGAGCCGTCCGCCGCGCTGGAACAGGTGCGCAAGGAAGTTAGAAAAGTCAATGTTTACCTGTTCGTTTGTAGCGACAGAAGGAATACCAACCTGCATATTGTTCTTTTGAATAATCGGGAAAATATTTATAAGGTCATCCCATGTATTCGGAACATTTATATCCAGTTCCTGAAAAACGTCTTTTCTGTAGAACATAACATGGAAGTACTGAGTTTCCGGCAGACCGTACACGCCGTCACCAAACTTGAACGGAACAATAACAGCCGGATTAAGTTCTCTTATGGTCTCTTCGTAACCGGGGAATTTAGAAACATCCACAACAGCTTTACGAATAGCATAGTTAACAGGATCAACCTGCGGTACTGTCAGCGCAATATCAGGTCCTGTCCCTGCGACAACCGCAGGCATAAGCGCTTCGTACGCGACAAGTTTAACGTTTACATAAATTCCCGAAGCAGGAGTAAAGGTATCGTCGATCATTGTTTTAAGGATAGTACTTTGATCACGCCCCGTAAGAATCCAAACTTCGATAACACCTTCGCCCTTATGAAAGTCGCCAATCCTATCGTAATCGACAAAGAACGACGCAAAGAACGAGCGTATTTCATGCGAAGCTCTGACAAAGAAGTTTTCGTTTATCTTTGGCAGCGGAGCTTCTGCGGCGCTGATTACAATATAGTCAATATCAAGCTGAGACTGGGAAAGCGCCAGCAAACTGTCACCGAGCGAACTTATATTAGATTTAAAGTTAACAAGCGTTCTCGGAATCCTTTCCGGGCGCTTTACAAAAAGTTCCAGCTGCCTTGCAACAGTTAAAGCAACCGCTGCCTGCGCGCTGCGTTCGCCGGTATAGTTAGTAAGATCATCTACAAGTTTGTAAAGAATTTTACTTTCCAGCTCCATAGCTTCTATTACTTCCGGATATACAACATGTACGCGGTAATCACGGTAAACGTCGGGGTCTGGCCCTGTTAAAACAAGGATTTTTCTGTAGATCGCGTTTAATCTAAATACGCTTTCTTCCATTACACTGAGCAGTTCGCCCATACCGCCGAGAGTCGCCTGAATACGCAGAGTATTTGTACCTTCTCTCATCGGGAATAAAAAGTCGCCATCATCATCGCCGAGCGTAGAAAGAACCCATCTGTTAGTGTAAGTAAAAGGAACAGAAGAAAGTTCCTGTACAGGGATCTCTCCGTTTAACATTACAGTACGGTTAGAAACAAAACCCCTGTTATAATTCTGTCTGCCCTTAATAGAAACACGATACAGTCCGTCTTCTGGCACATCAAATTCCCATTCGATCCATTGACCCGCAACACGCCAGCTCTGTCCGCCGATCATATTGAGACGGATTTGCGCAACGCTTGGAGGTTCAGTAGCGCCGGAAGAACGATCATAAATCGGATATAAAGAAGGGTCAGATCTGCGGTCAGCGTCTTCGCCCTGAATCTTCATTACATAACTTGTTCTTGTATTTCTAAAACGGTTTGTATCAATTTGAGCGGCATAATCTCTGTAACTTTTTATATCGACAGGCGCTCTTAATACAAGAGAACGCATAGCCATTGGTTCATTAATGCCTCTAAGCCTTATAGTATTTACACCCTGCCTAAAATAAAACAGATACGGTTCTGTCGCATGTCCGAGTGAATCTTTAAACCATGCACTTTCCCAACGGGGTAATTCTATCTGAGAAGCGCGAATTTGATTTCGCTGATTATCCCAACCGTGCGGTCCGCTGTCTCCCCAAACGCGATGGAACGAAAGCCTGTCAGCGCCGAGGAAAGGAATTTCGCCGTTTATATAAAGAGCGCGTTCCATCGGAATACCTCTGGAAGGAAGCGGAAAATATTCGGCATGTAAACTATAAAAACCTGCGCGGTCAACATTAACTGTATATTCAACAAAGCTGGCTTCTTCTGTGCGTAAAACACGAGCCTCGCCTTCAAAGTCTTGGACAATAGAAACTCCCTCTCCGGAGCTCCATGCAAAAATATTAATCGGAATATCTCTTATGCCGTTAGTTACGCCCGAATGCCTTTCCAGATATCTGGGGTATGTATTTGTTCTTCCGGTACTTGCTCCGCTAAGATCAAAACCGTCGTATTTTTCATAGAAATCCTGATCCGTTCCCCGTCTGAGAACAATGACGGTAATGAAAAGAACAACAATAACGACGGCAATTACAATGCCTCTTATTCTGGCGATTCTTTCGCCAACACTTTCATTCGTATCCATAACAGCCTCTATTTGTTTATTTACCTTACAGCATTTATCATCATTCTGATAAGAGCTTCGCTGTCAGGCGAGTTTGGAAGACCTGTTCTGCGGTCAAACAAGCCGAACTTTTCGCCGTTTCCTCTTGTTAAACCATTGTCCCAATAAACGGGAACAAGCCCGTATTTTTTTGCGGTAGTAAAAACATGCAAAATATAATTGTATCTGCTCTGACGAGCCTGAGCTTCTCTTGCAGAATCATTCGGGTACAATTGCAGTACCGCTCCGCATTCTCCTATAATTACCGGAATGTTTCTGTCTACAAAGTGCGGTTTAAAAGGAGCAAAATCATCATCTGTTTTTTTTCTGTCTTCTTCTGATCCCCACAGAGATGTCTTTCCTTCTATGCCAAACTCATACGGATCATAATAATGAAAAGAAACTATCTGCTTTGAGGGTGTAATATCCGCCGGCAGAATAAAAGCGTCTGACAATGTCTGCTGGGCAATCGTGCAATAAGCGGGAATAACAAGATAACGTACGTCGTTGTTGCCTCCTGACGCGCGCACCCTGTCTGTAAAAATCTGATTCCAATTATTAATAATATCTAATTGCTGTTGTGGGAACATTCTAAAATCCAAACCCCAACCCCAGCCGCCGTCATGGAGTTCGTTAAAAGATTCAAAAATGAGCCAATCGCCGTAATTCTGAAAATACGCGGCAATTTGATCCCACATGCGCGTAAACTTATGCGTTATTTTTTTATATTCGTCATCGTTTCTGTATGATTTTCTTATAGAAAGCCAGCCGTGTTCGATACCTTCGTTGGGAGTTGAGCCGTCATGATGAATATTAATGATAACTTTTAATCCGGCTTTGTTTGCCATCTCTGCTACATCAGCGACACGTTCAAGACGGCGTGTAGATATGCGGTGATCCGGCGCGCTCCCGATATGCCCCATCCATGTGATAGGAATACGGATCAAATCGTAACCTGCGGCTTTAATGCCGTTCATCAGCTCTTGATTAATCGAAGGGTTACCCCAAAGTGTTTCGCCGGCAAAACCATCGTTGTACGAATCCAGAGTATTGCCGAGGTTCCATCCTGATAATATATTTTCGTCTTTAAAATAATCAAATGCAGTTTTACCGCTGACAGATTCCAGCGGATTGTCCCTGACAGCGTCAGGAACACTTGGAACAAACGGTTTTGCAGAAGAAGACCCGCAAGCGGTTAACAGGAGAGAAACAATCGCAAATGAGGCAAATAATACCCTTTTAACCGCCATAAGAATCCTCTTTTAGGGATGAATCATGAAGTCCCACATTTTAATTCTGAATGGACCCGGTCTCCAGCTTTCGTGCGTTTGCCATTCAACGCCGGTTACGAGCTCTTGGTCAAACCTTGCGTGCGCTCCCCAGCTTGGCTGCATAAAGAATTCCATTGGTACTTCTATAGTAATGGCTTCGTCTTCTTCGGTATCAAAAGTGAATTGGTGGTAAGCGTGATCTTTGACAGAGCTGATTTTAAACTTTATCGAATATCTGTTACCGTCGCCGAGAATTGTAAACGAAAGCATAGAAGCGGTTTTGTAGAGTTCGTTTGTTTCATCATCTGCATCAAGACCCCAGCCTGCAAAGCCGTAAATAAACTGTTCGGTTACATCTCCCCAAACTGTGTAAACAGTCTTGAGCTCGCCGCCAATTGTTTCTTCCGAAATTTCCATTTCTGATGTTGAATCACCGCCGTCATTAACATCGGTATAGGTCATCCAATCGCCGGTTGCCAAAACAGGGTCTTTTTTACCGCCGCAGGACACTAACGCGAGCGCTACGAAGCAGCAAAGAACGATTAATACCAAGTTTTGTATTTTTTTCATATTTTTCCTCCAAAATTAAGATAAAGGTATTGCGCGGAAATTACTGAAATTTCGTACAATCCAATCAACGATCATCTTACCTTGATAATGACCAGCCGTCAATCATTTTTTTTGTAAAAAAGTAAAAAAAACGTTGCCTTTGCGCAGGTTCGATGTTATCATGTGTATAAATCAATATTTATATATTTCGCCTCTTTTTGCAAAATAAAAAAAGAACCCACAAAATAAGAATAAAACTGCAATTCTGCCGCTAATTATGCAAAATGCCTGTCAGCTAAATTACCATTTAGCTCACTTATCCTATGTATTTACGGTGCGAATTCTTAACATTTACCTGATTTACCATTGCATAGTGCATTGTTGTATCTATTTTTGCATGTCCAAGCAAATGCTGAACCTGTTCTATCGGCATTCCCTTGTCTATTGCCCGTGTAGCCAATGTCCGCCTAAACTTATGAGGGTGAACTTTGAATAAATCTGCCCGTTTACCGATTTCTCTGATACGAGTTTCTACTCCTCCTATTTTAAGCCTGTCAAACGGCATAACAAGTGACACAAACATTGCGGGATTCCCGTCTATCCGGCTGTTTAAATAATCCAATAGATGAATTTTTGTCCGAGCGTCAAAATACACTACCCTCTCACTGCCGCCCTTGCCAAAAACCACACATTCACGTTCGTAAAAATTAAAATCATCACGGTTTAACCGTACAAGCTCTCCGACACGCATTCCTGTAGAAGAAAGCAGGTCGATTATCGCCAGATCCCTGATTTCGCCGCAGTTATCTCTGAGCAGTTCCAGCCCTTCGTCTGTTATAGTTTCTTTGATTGTTTTTTCTGTTTTTATTTTATGAATCCGCCGTACAGGGCTTTTTAAGATATAGTCTTCATCCTCCAGCCAGCCGAAAAAACTAGAAAAAATACGGCGCATATTATCGACGGTTACTTTGCTTAAATTGCGCTCTCTATGATAATCAGCAAGATAACGGCGTAAATCGTCAGTATTAATTATGCGTATTGGTTTTTTAACGCTGTTTATCATATGAAGAATTACAGCATTGTAATAAACAAGAGATTTCTCCGAACAGCCTTCTATCCTTTTTGCAGAAATAAAAACCTCCAATAAAAAATCATTACCGTTATCTGCAACTGGATTAAAGATTATGCTTTCGCTGAGTTCGATATTTAACAGACTATGAGACAGTGTCTGCTGCAACTTTTCTAATTGAACATTAGTAAGCATAACTGCCATATCTGCTAAGATCTCTGTAATAAATTTGTCTTTCATTTTTTCCTGCCTTTTAAAAATATAAATTCTTTGTCGGCAGGAATGAGATAAATCAATATTTATCTTGGAGGAGATTAATTATGAAGAAAGCGATTTTCGTTATCTTGGGCATTTGTCTGTTATCAGGCTTCGCAGTTGCCCAAACACCCGGCGGTTCATTAGGACCAGTTTCGTTTACATTAAACTGGAACCCACCCGGAAGCAATTTCCAGGCTGAAATCAGAGACACAATTTTACATGGTTATCGCTTACAGAGAGGCGATGTTTTTACGCTTAAAGTTACATATACTGTTAGCCGTGACGTAGACGGTATCGGCGTTGGCTTTGCAGACATGACTCCTTGGCAGGCGCTTTCGTGGAGACAACCGAGAAACGTAGAAAATATTGCGGAAAATCTAGGCGGAGCAGTTCTTCCCGCAGCTAGAGCAGGTCAGACTGTATCAGCAGAAGTAACAATTACATTGCTTCAGAGAGCATCAAGCGCAGGCTCAAGGCAAAATACTTTTATTATGCAAAATGGACAGGCGCAAAATCTTGGTCCAATTACAGTTAATTTCTCGGAATTCGTTCTCACAAAGAACTAAAATTCAATATTTATCTTGGAGGAGATTAATTATGAAGAAGGCGATTTTCGTTATCTTGGGCATTTGTCTGTTATCAGGCTTTGCAGTAGCCCAGACACCCGGCGGTTCATTGGGCGCGTTTCAGCTCGTGTTAAAAGACAATTTTCAGTACGGCACCGGCTATCAGGGTGACGTAAGAGTTCCCAACTTGATGAACGGCTACAGGCTCATGAACGGCGACAGGTTTACTCTTAAAGTAACCTTTACAATTGATCGTGACCTTGAAAACCCGCTTTGTATTGGTTTCGCAGACCAAACACCGGGCGCAAACTATTGGAGAGCACTTAGCTGGAATCAGCCAAGAGGCGGAGAATATTCAAATGTTATAATTCCTACACCAAGAGCAGGTCAGACCATTAGCGCTGAAGTGCAAATTACACTTCTTAGAAATGCTTCCAATGCAACTCCTTTAGCAAATACACTTGTATTTGAATCACGAGGTGAGGGTAGACATGGAACATTAGGTTCAGGCGTCAAAGGGCCTGCAACTATTTCCTTTACAGAATTCGTTCTCACAAAGAACTAATTCTAGACCAATTTTTGAGAGCCCCGGAGCATTTCGGGGCTTTTTTTTATGTTTCTACCATATAAGGCACGAAAAAGGCTCAAAAAGACCAAAAAAGCAAATAAGTTCATAAAATATCAAAAAAATGTTGCCTTCTGTCAAGTTCGATGTTATCATGTGTATAAATTACCATTTATTGGAGGAGATTCTTTATGAAGAAAGCAATCATGATTCTTTTGGGCGTTTGTCTGTTAGCAGGCTTTGCAGTAGCCCAGACACCCGGCGGTTCATTAGGACCGGTTTCTTTTACACTTCCTTGGAATCCGCCCGGAAACAACTTCCAGGCAGAAATTAGGGATACCATTTTACATGGTTATCGCTTACAGAGAGGCGATGTTTTTACACTGAAAGTTACATACACTGTTAGCCGTGACGTAGACGGTATCGGCGTTGGCTTTGCAGACATGACTCCTTGGCAGACTCTTTCTTGGAGACAACCAAGAGGCGGAGAAATCCCAATGGCGAATAACGGCGGAGCAGTACTTCCTGCAGCTAGAGCAGGTCAGCCTGTATCAGCAGAAGTAACAATTACCCTTATTAACAGAGCATCCAGCGCAGGCTCAAGACAGAATACTTTTATTCTGGCTAACGTAAGTCCGCAGTCTCAGGGTCCTATCACTATTAACTTCTCAGAATTTATTCTTACAAAAACCAACTAAGACTTGAGTTTTTAGTAAAAGAAAAAGCCTCGGCGTTGCCGAGGTTTTTTTTGCAAAAATTTACAAAGAAGCAGCTCTCGCCAAGGCGCTAAGAACGGCAAGAGAATTATTTGAATACAATCACACGGAGACACAGAGGCACTAAGAACACAAAGAATATAAGAAGGTTAAAGAAAGAAATCTAGTCTTAATCTAAAATTCTCCTCCGTGAACTCTGCGTTTCCGTGCCTTTGTGTGAACCTCTTAGCCGCATGACCTTTGTCACAGTTTAAAAAATATTTCCTAATTTTTCCTCTTTTTCTAATGCGCCACAAATGCTCGCGCCATATAAGGGTAAGTCAATTTTATGTTGACGAAAATTCTTAAGTAATGTTCTAAAAAACATTGCTTTATGGAGTGTTTGCATGAAAGCTAACCAAAAGTACAAAGACAGCGTGTTTTCCGCGTTGTTCAATGACCCGGATGTTCTA